>CAZWGG010000550.1:0-4190 GCA_964633305.1 uncultured Bacteroidales bacterium | reverse complement strand
GATAATCCCGGCATTATCAATTTTTCCAAGCAGAATTATTCCTTTTATATAATTTGTGATATTTCCTTTAGTTATTCTAAGTTTCATTTTTCCCGTATCAAGTTTTCTTAAATCCAACAGCTGATTAACCAGGTGTATTAGTTTAACTGTATTTTTCTTTATGATTTTAAGCGGATGACTATCTTGAAGTGAAAAGAGTAATTTATCAGTCAAACCCAAAATTAGAGTTAAGGGAGTTCTTATTTAAATCGATATATTTGTGAAAAAACGTAGTTTTAATTGATCAGCTTCGTGAACCTTTTTAGACATTTCTTCAATTTGTTTTCTTTGTGTTTCAAGAGTTTTATTATTTCTTTTTTTTCGGAGATAACTAAAATATATTACTATTCCGAGAATTGTCATAAATAAAAACCCCACAATGAACATATTTCTTAGTTGAACTTGTTTATTTATTTCTTCTGTTGCCTTTACTTGATCTATTTTTTTTTGCATTTGAAGCTTTTGAAAGTCGAATTTGGTTTCTAAACGGGCCAAATTGTCGGCAACACTTATTTTACTAATACTATCAGCCAGTTTATTCGAAGAACTAAGATATAAATAGGCTTGTTCGAAATTTTTTGAGTCAAAATATAATTTACTTAAATTGCTTGTTATTTCTTTTTGAATAGTTAATGAACTAGTCATTTTAGCAATGTTCAAAGCTTTTTTATAATATTCTTTTGCTTTGGTATGATTATTTTGTGCATAATAGAGTTTTGCAATATTTGAATAAGACAAGGCCCTTTCATAAGGGGCATTCGCTGAATCAGCAAGCGCCAAACTTTTCATATAGTACTCTTTAGCTTTACTAAATTCATTTGAATTCAGATAAACATTTCCAACATTTATTAGTGCTTTGTGAAATATGATTTTTGGGCACCAGTCACAACCGGTTTTATAACATTTCAGGTAAAATTTTTGAGCATCGGTGTAATTTTTTCTGTAATAGTTGAAGTTACCAAGATCCATATAAGCATTAGCTTTTAAGTGTCTGTGATTTATATTAGTTGCAATATCCAAGCTTTCATTAAATAAAGCTAAAGCAAGAGAATCATTATTAAGATGAGCATATACTTGTCCAATTTCAGCTAGTGTTTCGGCTATTCCTATTTTATCATTTTTTGTTTTATATATCGACAATGTTTTTTGGTAATATGCTAATGCAACTTCATAATTATGCTGATAATCTCTTAGATATCTGCCTATTTTGTTGCACGATTTGATGATTTCATTTTGGGCATTTATTTCTTCCGCAATGTCAAGGGCTTTCAATGCATAAAACAATGATTGAGATTCACTTTCTATATCTTCAAATATAACCATTGCATTGAGATAGCAATACAAAAGCTCTTGACGACCATAGGGTATATCTTCCAAGCGTTTAATGTCTTGAAGTAAAGTATCAATAAAACAGTTTGGCCTTTGGTAGTTTGATAAGATTAATACTCTGTCATTTCTTATTGCATGACCAATTTTACCTTGACTAATAAAAATTTTTCTGGCTTGTAAAGCATAATCACAAGCTTTCTCATTATCTCTTTCTTCGAATAACGCTATAGATGCCAGATTGAAATAAGGCCAGGCAATTCTCTCCGGTATGTTATATTTTTTACCAATCTCTAATGACCGGGTGTATAATTCTTTCGCTTTTTTAATGTCCCCTGTAACCTTATACCCCAAAGCCGCCGCATCATATGCATTTGCTATAAGATGTTTGTCTTGTATGCGTTGAGATAATTTAAAAGCCTTTATTCCGTATTGAAACAAAGTTTCTGCTTCGTTATTAAATGGGTACCATACCAGTTGACATAATATTCTGACACTATCTTCCGTATTTTCGCATAGTGCTAATTCACGATTTAAGCTATCAAGATAATTATTTTGTTGTGAATTAGCCAAGAACGGAAAGTGAATCAAAAAGAAGAGGGGCAAAATGAAATTTTTTTTTATACTATTCATGAGAATTTTGTCTTAAAACAAATTTTAGAACTTATTTGATGGTTTATGTATTTTTTTATTTTTAACATTTACAGGTAAAAATAAAGCTATTAACTTTCAGCATACTATGGCTCCCCTGTTTATAACCTTTATAGAAGACATTTATCCTATATGATTCACAGAATAAGCTATACAGAAGAAAGGATAAAATTAAGGAAAAAAAATTCTATATTTTCAATATAAGGTTAAATTATATTGTGCTAAGATGATGATGAAACCTTTATGGGGTTAAAAATCAACAAAAAAAAGTTATTTCAAGAAGTTAGGCAATGAATACATTAGAACAATTTCGTGCGATCCGAATGTTTGTGTTTTTAATCCTGATAAGGTAAGGTCAAACGAATAACCAATAAGTAAATCAGTATTTTTATAAGCAAATTGGATAACGATGGCATCTTCAGTTCTGTAAGAGAGGCCAAACGAAACCATATCTAAATAGGTTAGATAGGCATTTATGTCAGCCTGAAATAATCCGACTTCCACAAACTTTAACAATAATGATGGTTCAAGTTTGAATAACGTATTTATTTCATAGTTATAACCTCCATGCAAATAGTAATGACGTACTTGTTTTTGTTGTAAAACACGATCGGTCTGCAAATCAATACTCCTGTTGAAAAGTTGAGGTATGGAAAGTCCTGCAAAAAAGTTTTCCCCATATAAATACATACCAAAATTGGCATCAGGTACAATCATTTTGTCTGTTCCCATGAACACTTCATCGTTTGTTTCTTCAGTTTTTAATTCAGATTTATTAAGAAAAAATTGGTATAGCAGGGCTGATACGCCAAAAGACAATTTTGTTTCATTTTTGTCAATATTAATATGATAACTGTATGTAGCTTCTAACCCTGATTTTCGTAAAAATCCAGCCTGGCAGTTAAAGATTTTTGCCCCCGCTCCCATATGGTCTGCAACCTTCATATGCCCGGAAAGATATTGTATAGAAGGCGACTTATTAATTCCCGCCCAGAGTTTTCTGAAGCTGAATGACAGGGGTAGCATATCATTAAAACCTGTTGCTGCCGGGTTTATAGCATAAAGATTTAAATTATACTGGCTTAAATGTGGAATTTGTTGTGATTGCAAATTTGTAATAAGTGTAATAATAAGAATTGCAAGAGCTGTAAATTTTTTCATAGCAATAAGATTTAACTATTTTATAAGGCTGACCGGTCCGGTAATTGGAGTCGAACCATCTCCCAGATCGATAATATAATAATAGGTGCCTGATGGTAATTCTTTACCGTTATATTTTCCGTCCCATGGGTTAGGATAACCGTTTGAACTAAATACTTCATTTCCCCATTCGTTATATATTCTAACAGTACAATAAGGATATGTTTCTATATTTCCAATATTCCATACATCATTTTTTGTATCGTTATTCGGGCTAAAGGCATCGTATACAATTAGTGTAGTAACATCTATTAAATGCACGGATACATCAATTGTATCTGAGAAACAATCGTTATTGTCAATGCCATACATCATATAATTACCTTGTGTTAGATTATTGAACATTCCTGTATTATTGGTTATACTATCACTTCCTTCGGGAACAACAACAAATGTAACTACCCCGGTACCTCCATCAGATTCTAGTGCTACCGAACCATTTTGCAGAGTTGTTGCCTGGACTACATATGTGGTATCGATAACGAGTTCATCGGGTTCAATTAAAGAAAGGATACTTCCCTGCATTACACAGTTATCGGTGTCTTTTACCTTTACCGTGTAACTGCCACCCGATAAATCTGTGAATAAACCGCTATTGTCAAAATAATCTATTCCGTCGTTTATTGAATATAAAAGTCCTCCTGCACCTCCTGATGCAACAATAGTTATTGACCCATTTTCATCATTGTAACAAGAAATTTCTTGAACGTCTTCCGATCCAATATCAATTCCTTCAGGTTCGGCCAGGGTAACCGTCGAATCACCTGATTCACAGTTGCTGTCGTCTCTAATTTTCAATTGATAATTGTTTGCGCCTAGGGTGTAGAAATTGGGAGAAGATTGGTAGTTCGAACCATTGTTATTTGAATATTCATAGGTACCAGATCCTCCGCTGGCATTAATAGAAATAGAACCGTCGTTATACCCGAAGCAGGATGCATCTGTAATATTAATAGATTGGAATACAACCTGTG
>CAZWGG010000549.1:0-4201 GCA_964633305.1 uncultured Bacteroidales bacterium | reverse complement strand
TGTTTATTATCAGATTTCATCTGTTTATATTTTTATGTTTTTAATGGTCAGATGGAACCGCATGCTTAAGATAATCATTGACTCCTCCGAGCTCGTAAACTCGGTTGTCGTGCATGAATAATGATTATCTTAAGCATGCTTGTTTCATATTAAGAATTCTATAATTATTATTCGAATTTTTCAGTATTAAAAAAGCCCCAATGATTGATTGCAGTTAATGATTTTTCATTCGTCCATGTATTGTGTCAAGTGGGGCCACCAGTTTATCAATTGCTCCGGACACTTACTGTTCAAGGGTATTCGCGTGATTTATGACAGCAATTGGCTGTTTGCCTTCAATCCAGGCTTCGAGCATACAACGTTTATCGTTCACCCCTTCCATTTCCAATTTAGAATTTCTGGCATGTCTAAACCATGTTTATCTATATAATTTTTGTGTTCAACGAGCCTGTTCTGCACCAACTTTTTCAGTTTAACACCTTCTACACCCATTTGTGGAAGCCGATCAATTACATCCAGTACAAGGTGAAACCTGTCCATTTCGTTGAGTACGGTCATGTCAAAATAAGTTGTTATAGTGCCTTCTTCTTTATATCCGCGAACATGCATATTTTCGTGGTTAGTCCGGCGATAGGTCAATCTATGAATTAACCAGGGATAACCGTGGAAAGCAAAAACAATTGGTTTGTTCCTGGTAAACAGAGCATCAAAATCATGATCACTAAGACCATGCGGATGTTCCATTTCGGGTTGCAGTTTCATCAAATCGACTACGTTGATTACCCGGATTTTCAATTCTGGAATGTGTTCGCGGAGGATGGAAACAGCAGCCAGGGTTTCGAGGGTTGGTACATCGCCACAGCAGGCCATAACAATGTTCGGTTCATCGCACATATCGTTGCTTGCCCATTCCCAGATACCTATTCCATTCGTGCAATGTTCAATGGCAGCATCCATGTTCAACCATTGAGGTGCCTGGTATTTGCCTGCAATAACCACGTTAACATAATCACGGCTCCTCAGACAATGGTCCCATACCGAGAGTAAACAGTTGGCATCTGGCGGGAGGTATACACGTACAATTGAAGCTTTTTTGTTTACCACATGGTCGATAAAGCCCGGGTCTTGGTGCGTAAAGCCATTATGAGCCTGTTGCCACACATGTGAAGCAAGCAAGTAATTGAGTGATGCAATTTTCTTTCTCCAGGCCAATCCCGCAGTTACCTTTAACCATTTGGCATGCTGGTTGAACATTGAATCGATAATGTGGATAAATGCTTCGTAACAGTTAAACAAGCCATGCCTTCCTGTGAGCAAATATCCTTCGAGCCAACCTTCGCATTGATGTTCGCTTAGCATTTCCATTACCCGGCCATCTGTTGCAAGAAACTCATCATTTTCTTTCGTTTCGGCTTCCCATTGACGATTGGTAACTTCAAAAACAGCACTTAAACGATTCGATAATGTTTCATCAGGACCGAAAATCCTGAAATTTCGTTGAGCGCTGTTGAGTTTTATTACTTCGCGAAGGAACTTTCCCAGTTCATATGTATCAGCGGCATGGACAGACCCGGGTGATGGAACATTTAAAGCAAAATCACGAAAGTCGGGCATTACAAGATCGTTCAGCAGTATGCCACCATTGGCATGCGGGTTCGCACCCATACGTCGATCTCCTTTGGGTGCAAGTTCAGCCAATTCAGGTATAAGACAACCGCTCTTATCGAACAGTTCTTCAGGTTTGTAACTTTTCATCCAGGTTTCAAGAAGTTCAAGATGACGGGGATGTTCTGCATTAGTTAAAAGTGGTATTTGGTGTGACCTGAAGGAATCTTCATTCTTAATACCATCTACCTCTTTTGGCCCCGTCCATCCTTTAGGGGATTTCAATACGATCATGGGCCATCGTGGCCGGGTAGTATCCTTTGTATTTCGTGCATTATTTTGTATTTGTTTTATTTTTTCTATCACCTTGCCCAAGGTTTCAGCCATAAGCTGGTGCATCACCAATGGGTCATATCCTTCCACAAAGAAAGGTATCCAGCCACAACCCAATAAAAATTGTTCCAGTTCTTCATGTGAGATGCGGGCCAATATTGTTGGATTAGCTATTTTATATCCGTTGAGATGCAAAATTGGTAATACCGCGCCATCGGAAACAGGATTGAGGAATTTATTGGAATGCCAGGCGGTTGCCAACGGCCCTGTTTCTGCCTCTCCATCACCAATAATACATGCGACGACCAATTCGGGATTGTCGAATACCGCTCCAAACGCATGACTGAGTGAATAGCCAAGTTCACCACCCTCGTGGATCGACCCGGGACACTCTGGTGAGACATGACTTGGAATCCCGCCGGGAAACGAGAATTGTGTAAATAATTTTTTCAATCCGGCTTCATCTTGCGTTATGTTTGGATATATTTCACTGTATGTGCCTTCAAGATATGTATTGCTTACCAAAGCAGGGCCTCCATGACCGGGACCGGAAATATATATCATATCCAGATCAAACTTTTTAATGACCCCGTTTAGATGTGCATAAATAAAATTTTGACCAGGTGTTGTACCCCAATGCCCAAGTAACATAGACTTTATATGTGATAATTGCAACGGTTTACGTAACAGCGGATTATCGTGAAGATAAAGCTGGCCAACAGACAAGTAATTAGCAGCACGCCAGTATGCATTTATGGTGTTAACTTCATCATCGGTCAGATATTGTGGCTGTTTCATAATTTTTGCAGGATAATACTTTCAAGCTTCTCAAAATCTTCCGTGAATTTATTTATTCCTTCATTCAGTTTTTCTTTTGCCATTGTATCAAGGTCCATCATCTCATGAAATATTTTCTCATCCATTTTTATCCTTTTTATGGCCATCTGCTTAGTCTCTTCGGAAATCAATTTTTTTTCAAGAAATCCCTCTTTTTGTGTCAATTCGCAAAGCAATTCCGGAGAAATGGTCATAAGGTCGCATCCGGCCAGTTCAGCAATCTCGCCTATATTTCTAAAACTAGAGGCCATGATTTTTGTTTTATACCTGTATTTTTTAAAATAATTGTAAATATTTTTTACCAATAGTACACCGGGTTCATCGGCAGGCAGGAATTGTTTAACATTATTGTTTTTTAAATGCCAGTCAAGTATCCGACCTACAAAAGGCGAAATAAGTTGAACACCTGCCTCGGCACATGCAATAGCTTGCGGCATTGAGAAAAGCAATGTTAAATTGCAGTGAATGCCTTCTTTGGTTAATCGTTCTGCTGCTTTTATTCCTTCCCAGGTGGCCGCAATTTTAATCAGTATCCTTTCACGGTTAACTCCGGTTTCTTCATATAATTCAATAAGTTCATTTGCCTTTGATATTGTTTTCTCGACGTCATAAGAGAGCCGTGCGTCAACTTCGGTTGAAACTCTGCCTGGCACAATTTTTAATATTTTTAGTCCAAAAACAATATAAAGTCTATCTATGGCTATACCTGGCTGATATCTTTTATCGGACGACTTGCTTTTGGCGTGTGCAATGGCTTCTTCCAGCAGCGAGAAGTATTTGGTATTCTTGCAAGCTTTATAAATAAGGGAAGGGTTTGTAGTTGCATCAGTAGGATTAAAAATCTTTATAGATTCAAAATCAACTGAATCCGCTACAACCGTGGTCTGTGTTTTTAGTTGTTCCAATAAACTCATGTTTTTGGGTTTAATGAGTCCAAAAATACCCCGTTCTTCTATATAGTTTGGAACCTCATTTAATTGCCCATAATTATCTGATTTCATAATTTTTATTTTTAATAATGTATCATTAAAAAAGATGCCTTTTTTAATAGGAATGGATCCGTCAATATCCCCGAAAGAATTTACCGTTTCGTGACTCGTTGAAATATGAACATTGATAAATTAGAGTTTCATTTATACTCAATTTACAATATGAACCCGTAAATAATGGATTACCTAGAGGCAATATAAACAATGATTGTACTTAAGGTACACATCATTGTTCAATTGCAAATTGAGTAATAGTAAATTTAGAGAAGTTTAACATTTACTGCATTTAAACCCTTTTTCCCTTTTTCCAATTCAAAGCTTACTTTGTCATTTTCCTTTATGCTTTCTTTTAGCCCGGATGAATTCACGTAATATTCTCTGGGAGAATCTGAATCTTTAATAAATCCAAACCCTTTTGAATCATTGTAAAATTTTAC
>CAZWGG010000548.1:3603-4209 GCA_964633305.1 uncultured Bacteroidales bacterium | reverse complement strand
CAATATTATGGAGTAAATCCGCCCATTGGATATCATGGTAAAACACCTACCGCCTTATTTCTTTCTGTTCATGGTGCTGCTGTTGAAGCAATTGCACAGTCGGGTTCATATTATCCCAAAACCTGGGGGGTTATTGTTTCTCCCACAGGACGTAGGCCATACGGGTTTAATTGGGAAGATTGGGGAAGACTTGACGCCATGGAAGTACTTAAAGAAGCTAAAAAAAATTACAATATAGATGAAAACAGGGTGTACCTTACGGGACATTCTATGGGGGGACACGGAACATGGCATTTGGGAGCTTTGTTTCCTGACCAGTGGGCTGCTCTCGGGCCAAGTGCCGGATGGATAAGTTTCTGGACCTACCGGTTTAGAGGACTGGATGTTGACGATACATCCCCTGCGAGTAAAATGATAAGACGTTCGACAACAACCAGTGAAACTTTTAGCTTCATTGAAAATTATAAGCAAATGGGCATTTATATTATCCATGGTTCGGATGATGATAATGTACCTGCAACAGAATCACGTTCAATGGTCGAACAATTAAAAGAAGGAGATCATCAAATCGATACGATAGTGCTTTTTAAATCTCATGATACAGTT
>CAZWGG010000548.1:0-3593 GCA_964633305.1 uncultured Bacteroidales bacterium | reverse complement strand
AAAAGGAGATCATAGAGATTTTATTTATTTTGAAAAGAAAGGGGCCGGTCATTGGTGGGACGATTCGGATGAACCTGGTGCTGATTGTGTTGACTGGCCTCCTCTTTTCGATTTTTTTGCCAGGCATTCCCGTCCGTTAAAAGAAAGAATTCGTGAAATAAGTTTTCAAACAGCGAATCCGGGTATCTCATCACGAAATAACTGGCTGGTTATTGATGCACAGATAGAACAACTTAAAATGTCGGCGGTGAACATACGGATAGACCCCGGTAAAAAAAGATTTGTGGGGACTACCAATAATGTAGCTCGTATTGCATTTGACCTGGATATTATTAAAAATGCCGACAGTGTATCCGTAGTGCTGGATAATCAGTCAATTAGCAATATTCCTGTTCGTACGGGAGAAAAACAACTTTGGTTAGAGAAAAGAAATGACACCTGGAATGTAATCTCAAAACCTTCGTTGAATTTTAAGGGAGCACATCGCTACGGTACTTTCAAAGATGCATTCCGTAATCAAATGACATTTGTATATGGAACAACAGGAAAAACCGAAGAAAACAAATGGGCTTTTGAAAAAGCAAGATACGATGCGGAAAAATTCTGGTATCAGGGTAATGGATCTATTGAAATTATTCCTGATAAGGATTTTATACCTTCAAAATATCCTGACAGGAATATTATTTTATATGGTAACCATACCACAAATTCGGCCTGGAAACTTCTTCTTCAAAATTGTCCGATACGGGTACAATCAAAAGAAATAACCATTGGAGATCAAAAAGTTGTTGCTAATGATTTAAGCTGTCTGTTTGTTTGGCCCCGTAAGGATAGTAATAATGCAACAATTGGAGTTGTATCCGGAACAGGAATAAATGGAATGAGAGCTATTAATCGTATTCCATATATGAGCCCGGGTATCGGGTTACCCGACTGTACAATCTTATCATTAAGTGTATTAAAAGAAGGTGATGAAGGAATAATTATGACCGGCTTCTTCGGGCTCGACTGGAGTATTGGAAACGGTGAATTTGTTTGGAATTCAAATATAAAATAAAACAATGTACAAATTACTTATTATTCTTTTATTAAGCTCATCGTACGGAATTTTAGCGCAAGAAGAAGATGAAAAATATGTTCCTGAGACTGATTCACTTGTTATTGAGCGTATAAAACAATGGCAAGACTTAAAATTCGGATTGTTAATGCATTGGGGGCCATATTGTCAGTGGGGAATTGTGGAGTCGTGGAGTATATGTCCTGAAGATGAAGGCTGGTGCCAACGTAACATGAACAATTATATAGAGTATAAAACAAAATACGAATCGCTGCAACATACGTTTAACCCAACAAAATTTGATCCTTCAAAATGGGCAAAAGCAGCAAAAGAAGCCGGAATGAAATACGTGGTTTTTACAACCAAACATCATGACGGGTTCTGTATGTTCGATTCAAAATATACCGATTATAAGGTAACATCGTCCGATTGTCCTTTTCATACTCATAAAAAATCTAACATAGCAAAAGAAATCTTTGATGAGTTTAAAAAACAAGGATTATGGACAGGAGCTTACTTTTCAAAGCCCGATTGGCATAGTGAATATTATTGGTGGCCTTATTTCCCTCCATCTGATAGAAATGTGAATTATGATCCGGAAATATACCCGGAACGTTGGGAGAAATTTGTTAAATTTACCCATAACCAGGTATTGGAATTGATGACCGATTATGGAAATATTGATATACTTTGGCTAGATGGAGGTTGGGTGGCAAAAAAAGATACGGAAGAAATAAAGAAATTATACCATGTAAATTGTGAGAAAAGTAAATCGGGTTTTATCAAAAGAAGGTATATAAACCAGGACATTCGTATGGACGAACTGGTAAAAAAAGCACGAAAAAAACAGCCGGGACTCATTGTTGTAGACCGGGCAGTACATGGTAAAAATCAAAATTATCTTACACCAGAAAACCGTATCCCTAAAAAAATTCTTCCCTATCCGTGGGAATCATGCATTATATCAGGCGGAGGCTGGTCATTTACTCCTGATGCCAAATATATGAGCGGCAGAGAAGCAGTTCATTTACTGATAGATATCGTTTCAAAAGGCGGAAACCTATTGCTAAATATTGCCCCTGGTCCTGATGGGGAATGGCAACAAGGCGCTTATGACCTGTTGAGTGAAATAGGTAAATGGATGAAAATAAACGGAAATGCAATTTATAACAGTAAACCAATAGCCCCGTATAAAGAGGGGCAAATTTGTATGACCCACCAAAAAAATAATGTTGTACATCTTTATTATCTGGCTAAGGAAGATGAACAAAAAATTCCTGGAGAGATTCATGTTAAATCTCTTCAACCAGCTTCCGGGGCTAAGATAACTTTATTGGGAACAGAAACTACACTCAAGTGGAAAAAGAAAGAAAACGGGTTTGTACTATATGTCCCGGAAATATTATCAAATAACCCACCATGTAATTATGCATGGACATTTGAAATTTCACGGGTTACAACCAAAAGATAAAAATAATTAGGATTTTTCAGATAGGTTAAAAGTAGTTAGTTAAATTTAAACGGCTTGCACAGGCTAAGATTTATTAAAGTATTGTGCAAGCCGTTTTCACATCCTTTTTCCTGGTCTACAAGTTATTATTCAGTAATTTATCGTACTTTCACCCGGCTTCTTCGTTTGGAAAAGAAGTAGATAAATTTATGTTTAATACAATGGTAATTAAAAGTATTAACGGCAGGCCTCGATACCTTTGTAATAATTTTACACAAAAGAAAAGAAGGCATAGCCCGTTATATTAAATTAATGCGTAGTAATATTAAAAAAACCAATAATTACTCATTTTCTTTCATGTTTCCATCTGAAATATCCCTATAGTTTACATTATTTTTCTTCAATCGTTGAAGATGCTGTTCCATCCTTTCTAAAAAATCTTTATAATTATGTTTCTCTGTTGGTGTCCACAATACTTCGGCCATTGCACACAACCGTGGAAAAATCATGTATTCTGCATGTTTGGTAGTGGGAATATATTCGGTCCATACATTGGCTTGAGCGCCAAGAATATGCTTGGATTGATCGCTTGAAAGTTCCTTGGGAAGAGGATTAAAAGAGTAAACCTTTTCAAGGGGAAGATAACCTCCTATAGCCAAAGGCTCGTTTTCTTTATCTTCGCTTTGATAGTAATCGAAATAACAATAACCGGTAGGAGTCATGACTACATCATGCCCTGTTGATGCAGCTTCAACACCTCCTTCTGTCCCTCGCCATGACATCACGGTTGCCCTTTCGGGTAAACCTCCTTCAAGTATCTCGTCCCAGCCAATAAGCTTTTTCCCTCTTGAAGCCAGAAACTTTTCAATACGCTTAATAAAATAACTTTGTAATTCAAATTCATCTTTTAGTCCCTCGGTTTTAATTCTTCTTTGACAATCAGGGCATTTTTCCCATCTATCTTTAGGACATTCATCACCTCCTACATGAATATATTCACCCGGGAAAAGTGTGATTACCTCATCAAGCACGTCTTCAAGAAATTTAAATGTTTCTTCTTTCCCGGCACAATAAACATCTTTGTTT
>CAZWGG010000547.1:0-4216 GCA_964633305.1 uncultured Bacteroidales bacterium | reverse complement strand
TCTTTGACATTTGAAAAATGAATTGGGTGGATTATATAGATACTTACAAATCATATCTCAGGCTTGAAAAAGCATTATCGGAGAACACTATTGATGCTTATATTTCAGATATTCAGAAACTTATCAATTTTAATGAAATCAAAAACAATTCAACAATCCCTAAACAGGTAACCCTGCAGTATTTACAGGAATTTTTAAATTGGATAAATGAATTGGGATTAAGTTCCAGGTCACAATCCCGAATTATATCCGGGATAAAATCATTTTTCAGTTATTTACAACTGGAAAAGAAAATTGATACTGACCCTTCTGAACTTTTGGAATCGCCAAAAATGGAAAGAAAATTACCCGAAGTTTTGTCAGTAGAAGAAATAGATCATTTGATTAGCACCATTGACCTTAGCAAACCGGAAGGACACAGGAACAAGGCGATAATAGAAACTTTATATAGTTGTGGGCTTCGAGTCTCGGAACTTATAAATCTTAAATTATCTAACTTGTTTTTTAGTGAGAAATTTATAAGGATCACAGGAAAAGGGAAAAAAGAAAGACTTGTTCCGATTAGTGAGAAAGCTATACGAGAAATTAACTATTATATAGAAAAATACAGGAATCATTTGCAGGTAAAAAGTGAAGCAGAGAATATTCTTTTTTTAAACAGACGAGGAGGCCGGTTAACTCGTGTTATGATTTTCACCATAGTCAGAGATCTGGCAAAAAGGTGTAAAATGAAAAAAAGCATAAGTCCCCATATCTTCCGTCATTCATTTGCTACTCATCTTATTGAAGGAGGAGCTGATCTGAGAGCCGTTCAGGCTATGTTAGGACATGAATCAATTATCACTACCGAAATATATACCCACCTCGATAGAGAATACCTTCGGGATGCCATCATCAGGTTTCATCCGAGGTCAGAAAATTATACTTTTAAGCACTATTAGACTAACCCATTATTAGCTTGTTTAATTGATAAAAGTCATTTATCAAACTGGTTACGATTAAGTTTACTTTAAGTGAGCTCCTGTTCACTAAGTTTTATCAAGAACTAAATGTAATTGATGCCTGAATCGCAATATCTACTATGAAGGCGGAACTGTGCTAACCTGCTTTAGAGCCGATAAAAGTATAATTTTATGAATAGGGCAGATCAGATTTTTATTAATATAAATTAAATCTTCTTTGTAACTAATTCGTTTCAATTTTTTTAATACCTTTGTGCCTTTCAAAATTTTAGCTATACCAGGTTAATATTGTGAAAGTATAATAAACATTTTTGGTATTAGCTTTTTGCAAGCAGATTAGTAAATTTTAATTTGAAAATAATAAATGATTAAATTAATAATATAGTTAAAATAATAAAAAAATGTCAAAAGTTAAACGTGTATACACATTTGGAAATAAGGCTGCAGAAGGTAAGGCCGATATGAAAAATTTATTGGGAGGTAAAGGGGCTAATTTGGCCGAAATGAATTTGATTGGTGTGCCGGTACCTCCGGGATTTACCATTACAACCGATACTTGTACCGAATATAATCAGATGGGAAAAGACAAAGTGGTAGAATTGCTTCAGGATGATGTAAAAGCTGCGGTAGCTCATATTGAAAAAATTATGGGATTTAAATTTGGAGATAAAGAAAATCCTTTGTTGGTTTCTGTTCGTTCAGGGGCAAGAGTTTCAATGCCGGGTATGATGGATACTGTATTAAATCTTGGATTAAATGACGACGCAGTTACAGGAATTGCTAAAAAATCAAATAACGAGCGCTTTGCATGGGATTCATATCGTCGATTTGTTCAAATGTATGGAGATGTGGTTTTAGGAATGAAACCCGAATCTAAAGAAGATATAGATCCATTTGAAGAAATCATGGAAGAAGTAAAAGATGCAAAAGGAGTTGAGAATGACACGGATTTAGATGTGGATGATTTAAAAACCCTGGTCGTAAAATTTAAATCAGCCGTAAAGGATAAAACCGGTCACGATTTTCCAACAGATCCGTGGGAGCAACTTTGGGGCGCAATAATGGCTGTATTTGACAGTTGGATGAACCCAAGGGCTATTTATTACCGTGCTATGAACCAGATACCGGAAGAATGGGGAACCGCTGTTAATGTTCAGGCTATGGTATTTGGTAATATGGGTAAAAATTCAGGTACCGGAGTTGCCTTTACACGAGATGCAGCAACGGGTGAAAATATATTTAATGGTGAATATCTTATTGATGCACAGGGCGAAGATGTTGTTGCTGGTATCCGAACTCCACAACAAATTACAAAAGAGGGTTCTTTGCGATGGGCTAAATTAGCCAGTATTTCTGAAGAAGAAAGAGCAAGTAAGTATCCCTCATTGGAAGAAGCTATGCCAATTGCTTTCAAAGAACTTTTTGACACACAGGAAAAACTTGAAAACCATTATAAAGATATGCAAGACCTTGAGTTCACCATACAAGATGGTAAACTCTGGATGTTGCAAACAAGAAATGGTAAGAGGACTGCAGCTTCTATGGTAAAGATTGCCATGGATTTGGTAAGAGAAGGTAAAATAGATGAAAAAACAGCTGTTCTTCGTCAAGAACCAAATAAACTGGATGAGCTTTTACACCCTGTTTTCGATAAGAATGCAATTAAATTGGCTAATGTAATAGCTAAAGGACTTCCTGCATCTCCGGGTGCTGCCACAGGTCAGGTAGTTTTCCATGCCGATGAAGCTAAAAAATACCCGGTTACAATACTTGTTCGGATTGAAACATCACCAGAAGACCTTGAAGGGATGGACATTGCTAAAGGTATACTTACAGCCCGTGGAGGTATGACATCTCATGCAGCAGTTGTTGCCCGGGGAATGGGAAAATGTTGTGTGTCAGGCGCTGGCGAATGTGTGATTAATTATAAAGAAAGAACACTTACCGCCGCTGGAAAGACTTTTAAAGACGGAGACTGGATATCATTAAACGGATCAACCGGGGAAGTTTATGAAGGTAAAATTGCTACTATTGATCCTGAATTAAGCGGGGATTTTGGGGAAATAATGAAACTTGCTGATAAATACCGTACCCTTAATGTAAGAACAAATGCTGAAACAGAAAGAGATTGTAATGTGGCAAGAAATTTTGGGGCCGAAGGTATTGGACTGTGCCGGACAGAGCATATGTTCTTTGAAGGTGAAAGAATTAAAGCTATGCGTGAAATGATATTGGCCGACGATGAAGCAGGTAGAAGAAAAGCTTTGGATAAATTACTGCCGATACAACGTGGTGATTTTAAATCTGTATTTAAAGCAATGCACGGGCTTCCTGTTACCGTTCGTTTACTTGATCCACCACTTCATGAGTTCGTTCCACACGAAGAAGCTAACCAAAAAGAGATGGCCGATGAAATGGGAATCTCTGTGGATCAGGTTAAGCAAAAAGTAGAAGACCTGCACGAATTCAATCCCATGCTCGGGCATCGGGGTTGCCGGTTGGGGAATACATATCCTGAAATAACAGAAATGCAAGCACGTGCAATCATTGAAGCTGCAATGGAACTTAAAGCCGCAGGTGTTGAAACCTTTCCTGAAATAATGATCCCCCTTATTGGTACGGTTAAAGAACTTAAAATGCAGGAAGATATTGTAAGAAAAGTTGCCAATGAGGTTTTTTTGGAGAAAAATGATAAAATAGATTACCTTGTTGGTACCATGATAGAGATTCCAAGAGCAGCATTAACTGCTGATGAAATAGCAGAAATAGCAGAATTTTTCTCTTTTGGAACAAATGACCTTACACAGATGACTTTTGGTTATTCAAGAGACGATGCAGGAAAATTCTTGCCAATCTATCTGAAAAAAGGAATTCTTAAAAATGATCCCTTCCAGGTGCTTGATCAGCATGGCGTTGGCCAATTAGTCGATATGGGTATTAAGAAAGGCCGGAGTTCAAGAGAAAAATTAAAAGTTGGCATATGCGGTGAGCACGGTGGTGAACCTTCATCTGTTGAATTTTGTCATAGGGTAGGTATGAACTATGTAAGTTGTTCTCCTTTCCGCGTTCCAATTGCAAGACTTGCGGCAGCTCAGGCAGCTTTGAAAGACGCTAAATAGTGCTTGCAGGAAAACGAATCTTTATTTGATGTTTTCTTCCAGCCAGCCACGAAATAATTGTAAGAATTAATTACATAAAAAAAGGGCCAATCATCTAGCCCTTTTTTTATGTATATCTTATCAGAAAGATGTTAT
>CAZWGG010000546.1:0-4219 GCA_964633305.1 uncultured Bacteroidales bacterium | reverse complement strand
GGGATTGAAAATACTTTAACAACAGGTGCGGCTTCAAAAGGAAAGTTGACCATAACATTGCGCCACCAGCCTGACAAATTTGCATCAGGCGTTTCGGATGGCAATATAACAAATGCAGGCGGTGAAACAGATATCGAGGTAGAATTTGATGTTGTTATTCAATAAATTTATTTATTTCGGCCTGGCAATTTTAACAGTACCTGTGCTTTCGCCCGGACAACCTTGTAACCTTTCTTTTGAGGGGCGTGTTTACGACGAAAGCACAGGTATAGTATTGCCTTTTGCCAGTATTTATGATGTAAATACAAAAAAAGGTGCAGTGACCGACAGCCTGGGTTATTTTACAATGAAAAACTTATGTCCCGGAACTTATCATTTACAATTCAGGCATATTGGTTGTGAAACAAAAGAACTCAGGATAGACCTTAAAAAAGATACTACATTCTTTGTTTTTCTGGACCATCATTCAGAATTAATGAATGAAGTGGTTATTCATGGTAAAAAAGAAGGCAATACTGCCCAGGTAAGCAGTACAATCAATACGGATGAAGTTGTTGCGGAAGGGAATAAAAATCTTGCTGAAATAATCGAAAAAATTCAGGGAGTAAGTATTCTCAAAACCGGATCGGGCATTTCAAAACCGGTTATACATGGTCTTTATGGAAACCGTGTCACAATCCTGAACAATGGCCTTGCCCAAAGCGGACAGCAATGGGGCAACGACCATTCACCGGAAATAGACCCGTTTGTGGCTAACCATATATCGGTTGTGAAAGGTGCAAGCGCTTTGTCTTACTCAGGAAACTCATTAGGGGGAATTGTACTGGTTGAGCCAGGCAATATCCCTGGCGATTCGGCCCTGAATGGCGACATTAATTACATTTTTCAAAGCAATGGTATTGGGCATACCTTGAATATCCATATCGGGAGGCATGACAACTGGGCAGCCTGGAGGATTACGGGTACAATAAAAATAACGGGTGATATGAAAAGTGCTGATTATTACCTGACCAATACCGGGAGGAGTGAAGGTGATATAGCAGTTCAACTTGAAAAGAAAATCTTTGGTAAATGGCTTACGAATTTATATTACAGCATGTATAATACCAATATAGGGATTTTGAGGGGTTCTCATATTGGCAATACGACTGACCTGGAAGATGCACTGATAAGACAGGAACCATTTTATACAAAAAAAGTTGGTTCATATACCATTACCTCCCCACGCCAGGAAGTACAGCATCATTTATTGAAGTTTGAAGCACATTACCTGATCTCAGGGATACAGTCTCTCCGGCTAAAATATGGTGGCCAGATAGACAGGCGGAAAGAATTTGATGTACGAAGGGAAGGGAGGTCAGATATACCAGCATTAAGTCTATGGCAAAACAGCCAGTTTGCAGAAGGGGTCTATAATTATTTATTTACTAATGGATGTTCGCTGAAAACAGGTACACAGTTCAATTATACAGATAATGTCAATTCCCCAGAAACAGGGATTTTACCATTAATACCCGATTACAGGTCGTACCAGGGCTCTTGCTTTATAATCGTAAAAAAAGAACAGAACAGGTTGTTTTACGAATTTGGCGCAAGATATGATTTGAAGAAGATGAATGTATGGGCCATTTCAAGAACCCTTCCACGGGTGATTGAAAAGGAAAACCATTTTTTTCATAATTACAGTCTTTCTGCCGGTACCACTTATCGTTTATACGGTTTTCTTAAAGCCAATCTTGATTTGGGCTACGTATTAAGGGCACCGGAAATCAATGAATTGTACAGCTTTGGATTACATCAGGGCGTAAGCGGCATAGAAATCGGAAATCCCGAACTGGCTTCTGAAAAATCATTAAAACTCGTTCTTTCCACTGACTGGAATATAGGCAAAAAACTGTTTATACAAGTATTGGGATATGCTCAGCATATTCGTGATTACATTTATCTGCAACCGCAAGCTGAATTCGAACTTACCATAAGGGGCGCTTTCCCGGTTTTTAAATATGAACAGACAGATGCGCAGATTGTGGGTTCCGATTTGTTATGCTCTTATGAGCCGGCGGATAATATGAAAATCATTTCAAAATTTGCTGTCCTTAAAGGCACTAATATCAAAGAAAAAATTCCCCTGGTGTACATGCCCCCTAACAATTGGTCCGGAACATTCACCTATTATTTTAAAAATTTTGCAGGGTTGCAAAATAATTCCGTATCATTAAAAGGGAAATATATTTTCAAACAAAAAAATTATGCAGAAGGACAGGATTATTTACCACCGCCGGATGGTTATTTTTTGTTGGGTTTAAATGCCTCCACCACTTTTTACATGAAAAACATAAAGAATTTAAAAATATCATTACAAGCTGAAAATATACTCAATCAAAAATATCGTGACTATATGAACAGGCAAAGGTATTTTGCTGATGATCTAGCAATTAATGTAATGTTAAGAGTGAGTTACTATTTTTAACTTTTATAGAACCAGTTTTTTGAGTAAGTTGCTCCCAGGAACATGGGTGTGACTAGGAATAAATAGTTGGACAAGAATTGATGGTGTTAAAGAAAAAAAAGAGTTCTTAAAAACTTGTTTTCATCCTAAATATCTCTTACCCTCAAACATTTTAGGTTATTTAGTATGAATAAGAAAACTCATATATTTTAAACAATCATTAGTTGATAGTAAAAATATATGCGTGAGGATATTCACCTTGTAGTTCATGAAGTATTCTGGCTGCTTTAACAATAGAAGGAACATAATTGCTATGGTAATAGTAGCATTTATCGTCTTCAGAATAATCTTCAACGATATGCCCGGAATCATCAAATTTTCTTTGCGGTTTCGAAGCAATATATACCATCACGGCATATTGCCATTTGGAATTTGTCTGGCAGGAATCCCTTAGTTCAGCCAATTCGTTATTTTCATTAACATATAACCAGGGTGTTCCTTGTTGTATAACCGATACTTGTACGCACCTGTTCAACCGGAGAGCGCTTCTGCGAAGGCTGTCATTTGAAAATACAGTATCGGTTACCGGACTGCTTTCACCGAAAAAGGTTATACTTAAAATATCCGGATCAACATGGTTTACAATAAGCATTTCTGCCAGGTTTACCGCCCGTTTAAATGATAATTTATTATTTAAAAGTTTATCACCTGTCCAGTCTGAATGTCCGGATATTTCAATCCTGGACCCATGGGTATTTTTCAATACGTTAATCATATTCCTTACAGCTCTATCTGAAGAATTTACCAAGTCCTGCCCCACTTTGAAGTATAGGTTCTCTATAACTCTAAATGTATCTATTCTTTGAGTTCCCTTTATAGGTAAGAGATACCAGTCTGGATTATATACACCGGTATTATAATCGACTTCGAAGATGTCCTCTTTATTATTTTTATATGTAGTTGAATACCATGCCTTGTTCCCTGACTTGTAAAATGAAATATCATCGAAAGGTGTATTTATAGGAAGCCCTATATTTTTAGCCGGTAACAAGCTTCCATCGGACCCTGTTTTACAAATGAAAACATCGAAGCCACCAACGGATTTTTCACGGTCGGAGCTAAAATAGAGTGCGGTATCTTCACTGCTCCAAAATACAAAATCTTCATCATATTTCGAGTTAATCAGCGGACCGAGGTTCTCTATATTCTTCCAATATATCCCGGAATCAAGGGTAGCCCTGAAAATATCCTTTCTCCCATAGTGTTCCACATCGGTACGATTACTAACAAAATAGCAGACTTCTTCTATGCTGTTAAACGTAATTGAACTTTCTGTAAACGAGGAGGTATTTATCCCGCCACGGATAGGCTCGGGGTATAAATTTTTGTTACCTGCTTTACTTACCATAATGTCGCCGAAGTTAACATCACTGTAAAGATATAACTGCTTTCCATCCGGCGAAATGTCTATTACAGCGTTATTAGAGCCTATATTACCGGTTATGTTAAGTTTTTCGGCTTTTTGCCATACACCACCTGTGAACTTTGACATATATATATCTTCTTCGGGCTGTTGTATCAAATCGGTAATCAATACATTTTTTTTTCGCCGTGAGGTAAAATACATGGTTGAGTCCAATAAACAAAGCTTTCCCCCGTAGTCAGGATAAACCGAATTGACTGCTGAGTCAAGCCTGGTAACGGAAACATCAATCGGGTTACCTGATATTTCTTTCCAGAAGTTACATTGCGCTATTCTCTTGTTAATTT
>CAZWGG010000545.1:0-4222 GCA_964633305.1 uncultured Bacteroidales bacterium | reverse complement strand
CTTTATGGCAAATGTTTTCAAAACATAAAATTCATGAAGAGGCTAAGGAAGAAGCAAACACATCAAGTGAGCATGATAGTTCAAGAGAATCAGATTATAACTCTAATATAAAAGAAGAAACTGAATAGTAACTGTTTTTAGGACACTATAGTACGCAATACAGATATCTTTGTTTTTCAAAGAGTTTCTGATAATGTTTATGTAAATAAAACAGATTCATTATATTTCGCTATATCATATTATCCTTACAACATTTTTCTAAAAAGTTTTACTGCATATCACCCATATACCAACTAAAAAACCGGTGTTACAAGCCATGGGCCAATAATCACCGGTTCATGTTAAAATACTAATTAATCGAAACTATACTTTTGTAGTTTCATTGGAAACAACAAGTACTTTTAGAAAAGTAGACAATGCCAGAACAAGGATTGCTTTTATATTATTCGACACTCCATGATCTAAATCAAATTCTTTTTTTGAAATTCCCGGGTCGATAGAAAATTGTAGTCCTTTAGTTTTTGTTACACAACCATTGACTAACATCCTCGACTTCAGTCTTCGGACTAGCCAACTTCGGTCTAAACTTCTTACACCCACTAGTTAAATTGAATACAGGCTTTATATTCCGGAACATATTCTATTTTATTTATTTTCAGTATTTTTCGTGAATTTGTAAAATCAGGGATTAATTCAGGGACAAAATCCTCATAAAAAGGGGCATTAGGATATAAAAGCCTGAAATAGAATACCATTTGTTTTACTCCGGGCATGTCCATAAATTTTCTCAACCCTATATACCAGGTTTTTCCATAGTAGAAATCATCCGATACAAGTTTACCGTTGAGAAAACCCATACCTGTATCTCCTATATAATCAATATTAAGAAAGATATCATTCACGTTATCAGGTTTTTCAGATGGTATTGTAATTGCCATTTTATTACCAGATAGTTTAATTATTGCAGGTTCCATAATAAGCTCAGGCAGTGTCAACTTATACTGTAAAAAAATATCATTTTTACCAGGTATTTTTTCAATAGTACCGTGATTTGCTATAGGTTTAGCTTCTATGACCGGGTAGGTATTGAATTCTATTTCATTATTACTATGGCTATAGAATTCAAGTGATTGATCGTTTTGAAGTATTAATGCATCAGAAAAAACAAGATAGTTTTTCTCATTAATTTCGGCAAACCATGATTTTAATGCCTGTTTTCTGCTTATTAGGAGTAATTTAACTTTTTTACCATCGGGTTTGTTAATGCTTAGTTGACCCGGTTCGTTACTTGAAAATTTCACAAGTATACGGTTGGCATTTTCTTCCAATGTACAATTACTATTTTCCAGCGTGACGCCTTTCTCAACGGAGAGCGAAAATTCCGGTTCTATCCCATCAATGGAAAAAAAGATAAAATAAGATTCATTTTCCCTGCTAAATTTTGTGAGAGGCTGGGCAGTTGCATAGTTCAGGGTTATCCCGTTTAAATCGAAATTGAATGGGAAAATGGCATTCTCTTCACTTTTAAGTGTAAAAGTATTCGATTCAGGTATTTTTAATTTTCCTTCTTTTGTTTTTAATAAAAATTGAATGTTTTCAATGTCTTTATTTTTTGTATGGTCTTGAAAATTTAGCATAAAAATAAATCCTTTATTACCGGTCTTTCTTATTGAATAACGAAGATCATTTATATTACCGGGTTCTAAACTCGAATTATTATCTGGCAACACAACACTCATGGCAGCCAGTTCAGTACAATAGGAATTTAGAAAAAAATGCAAAAGTTTTAACCTGTTGAAAGAAGGCCTTATTTGACCATATTCTCCAATTGGGGCTTGAAAATCATATGATATTTTCGGGTACGCGTATGCTTCATCGCTAAAAAAAGTATTTTTCCCTCTTGGAGTCGAGCCCCCATGATACATATAATAACCTATTCCATTTGCACCACTTCCCAGGAACCTGTTAATTAATGCATCAAGACTATTAGCAGGTACCGTTGGCCGGCGACTATAATTTATCATGATACCGCCGCTAATTTCTGCAGCGAAATATGGATAGTCTTCTGCGTTGTAGCGAATTGGAGCATAATCAGGATACTTTTGCAAGTTAGTATACAAATAAAAAGGTGAAAGTTTATTGGATGCCCATGTAGGATACGCGTAGGCTGCAGTAACTGGAAGGCATTCATTCTCAATAACAGCAGCATTTCCCCATCCCGTGGCAGTGTATATAGGTACTTCCAGTCCTGCCTTTAACGCAAGAGATTTGAGAATTTTCATATGCTCATTTCCCAATTTTGCATAAGGATTATGAGTATTGGAAATTCCAACACCTTCCTTTATAATGGCACGGTCCCTATTTGCTGAAGTAAAATCCAGTGGCTGATCAGGATATGTCAACCCCCATGGCGCTGCCGAATGTTGGTATTCATTTTCAATTTGAATAGCAAGAACAGGTCCCCCATCTTTGAAAAGCATTCCTTCCACCTGCTTACCAATTTGATTATACAAGCGCTCAACATAAGTCAAATAATCAGGATCGTTTGAACGAATAATAACCGGCCTGCCGAGCAACCAGTCAGGAAGCCCCCCGTTGCGTATCTCACCATGACAGAAAGGGCCTATTCTTAGAATTGTTTTGATCTTGTTTTTTGCACATAATTCAACGAACTTTCGTAGATTTTTATCACCAGACCAATCGAATATACCTTCTTGCTCTTCATGGATATTCCAAAATATATAAGTGGCTATAATATTTATTCCCCCTGCTTTCATTTTACGGATCGACTCATCCCAATATTTATTTGGGTAACGTGAAAAGTGAAACTCGCCGGTAACCGGAATTATGGGCTGATCGTTTATCAACATATAATAATTATTAATAGATATTTTATCTCCTTTAAAATTTATGCCACCAAGTTTTAAGTGATCCGAACTAATTTTTTTTTCCTCTACCGTTATATCTATTTCATAATTTTTTTGAGCGAAAATCAGGTACGAAAGATTAAGATAAAGAAGAATTAATACATTGGTTTTTAAAATTTTAGTTTTCATAATTTTATGATTTTAGCTAATGTTAACATACAAATCTTAAATTTAGTCATTTACAAAAAATATTGCTTTTTTATCAATGAACATTATTCAAATCAGCACATTGCAAGATGAATATGGCTTCCGGTATGGTTAATATCAATGCTTAATACTTTTGAAAAGAATTCACGTGCTTTATCTTTTTCACCCAATCCCAGGTAACCCAATCCAATGAGATAATTACAATGTTGTGTATTGCGTTTTTGCAGATCATCATCCCAAATTAGAAGATCAGGAAGCGAAACGGCAAAATAATCGATTTTAACATTGTCAAATATATGTTTTTCCCCATAATCTTTCAGCTTGTTAAAACGACCATTGGCTTGTCCTTTTTTGCCAAGTTTCATTAATGCTAACCCCTGGTAGAAGATCTTATCGGGTTGCTGGTCGTTATAAAACATTGCCGGCGACGGTTCTGAAAGGCCTACTGATGCTTTTTCCCAACAAGCCCTTGCATTTTCTGTATCGTCCAGGCCTGCATACGCACATCCCATCCAGTAGAATATGTCGTTTTCCTGTGCACCGTATAATTTACCTTCACCAAGGTTATATGGATAAGTTTCGGTGGCTTTCAAGTGATCCAAGGCAATTGAAAAATTTTTCTTTTTAATAGCTTCTTTAGCAAGTTCGGTATGTGCAAATAAATATTGACCTGTTACCTTTCCCTCACCTCCTTCCCAGGGGTGGAATTTACGGTTTGTTATAAATTGGAGTGCTTTTGTATGGTATCCGAGTAAATTGTATAATGTTACTCTTTCGAGGTAGAGATCATCACGAAATTCAATCGCTTTGGGATATTTCTCCAGAAATGTTAACCGTTCCCTGAAAGGTTTTCCTAGCTTTTTGTATAACTGGTCCAACTCCATCAAGATTCTTGCATCCGAAGTATCGAGTGCAAAAGCTTTTTCAAGTTCTTCAACTGCTTTATTCGTATTGTTTATTTTATTATAATAGGCCAGTGATAGATTACGCCGGACTGTTGGAAATTTCCCATTTATGTCCCTTGATTTTTCCCAACATAAAATTGCATCGTTGTATTGACGATTTGCATACCAGAAATTTCCAAGGTAAAATAGGGCTTTCTCTCCCCCTGGGTTTAGTTTTATGGCACATTGGAGTGCCAAAATTTC
>CAZWGG010000544.1:0-4228 GCA_964633305.1 uncultured Bacteroidales bacterium | reverse complement strand
AAAAACAATTATATTTTTTTTGAAAAAAGCTATCCCGTAGGGATTTAGTTCAACATGTTTTATACAGTACTGGAAGAAATATCGAAAATGTTATACTCATTAATAAAAAAAATAGAGCAAGAGCGATAGAGAGCGATAGAGAGAGAGTGAGAGTGAGCATGAAATTCTCAAAACTTGCACTTATACGGTTTTTTTATCCTTATTTTTAAAATTTAATAACGAATGATAACATTTTTCTGCAAGGGGGATAAGATTTTTTCCTAGGGACTCTACCGGAAAATTTTCACATTTACTTAACTCTGTAACATACAACTCCATCCAGTCATCGGTCATGTCTTCATATTTTATGTTCATTAGTTTAGCAACTATACTCATTAAATCGAGGTCAAAACTATAAATTTCAATACCCATTTTTCTTAAACCGGCAATGAATTGGTAAAAGCGCAAGTCTTGCCTGATGATTTGTATAGTTATTTCTTTTCTAAAACATGTATTATCCATAATTTGAAATAATTAATAAATTATTTATTAAGACATAAATATAAATAATATTAATTAAATACACTACAAAATATATTAATTAATATATAAAAAAGTGCATATTGTATATATTATATATAAATACTAAGTTTTTGTTGTTTCTTATATTTGTTATTATAAGAAAACAGATAATGGCTAAAAACATAAAATTTAATAGGATAAGGGTTGTTCTTGCTGATCAGGAAAAAACGATAAAATGGCTTGCCGAGCAATTAGATAAAAAGCCAAATACTGTTTCACTTTGGTGCCGAAATGAGATTCAACCATCAGTGGAAACGCTTTACAGAGTAGCTAAAGTTTTAAAAGTGGATATTTACGATTTGCTTAACCCTTTGGAAAAAATAGAGGATGAACTTTAACAACTACCAATCCCATGCTACGCTAGTCGGGATTGCAAATCCCGACTAAGAGAAGATATCAGTAAATCTTTTATGGTAAAATGAATATCCTTCAATTCAGCTTATACTCCCACACAGTAGGCTTATGCAAGGAAGGGGAAATTTTTAGATTTAAGATATTCCGGCATTCAAAAAAGCAACATACACCTATTGACATCTTTGTTTAAATAATATACCTTTATTCAGGTAAATAAGAAAGGTACATTTATCTGCCTGATTTGGGTGGATAAAGGTACCAGGTACGCTTATGCATTAGTTACATGCAAGCTTGAGACCAAGAAAGAAGATTTGAAAAAATGAAACCAACGGAAAAATTTTTAAAGGAAATGAATGATAACTTAGATAATCAGTTGGAATTCACAGAACTTAAATCTTGTGATTTATTACAACCAATAACTGATTAGGAAGTGAATTTTTACAAAATTAAATCACAGTACTATAATACTACCTAAAAGCAAAAAATATGGAAAATAGCAATGAAATGAAATGGAAAAACATAATGAACTTTGATGATCCTATAAAAATTGGTGACCCATTACCAAATGCTAACCATTTTCAAATGGGAAGTTCATTATTTAATTCGAAAACTATAGGTGTACAGCAAATTATATTTGATATTCGAGAAATACCTTCTGGAAAAATGGGGGTTCCTTATCATTTTCACCATTTAAATGAGGAGGTGTTTATTATTCTTGAAGGAGAAGCCACCTTAAGACAAGGTGATCAAAAGAGAATCGTTAAAAAAGGGGATATTATTTATTTTTCAACAGGTCCGAAAGGAGCACATCAACTCTATAATCATTCACAAAAACCCGTGAAATATTTAGATATGGTTGCGCAAGTCCAAACAGATATTGTAGAATATCCAGATACCGATAAAATAAATTGTGAAGGTATAGGAATCTTTGATAAAAAGGACCAAACAGACTATTGGAAAGGAGAAGAAAAACCATCTCCTTTTTGGGATGAATAATTAAAATTATTAAATGAAAAAATAATGAGGGTCTTTCAAAAGTTCAGATAGATCTCTGATATTTAATGAGATAATTGAATAGCAAACATTTCGATTAATAACCATAAAAGACCGATAGCAAAATACTGTAATGATATAATTGTTTTTAAAAAAATGATAAGCCAGCATGTAACAATGTGTATAATTCATAAGGGTTTCAGAGGTTTTCGAGCGGTGTCACCCGCATCAATTTTGGGTGGCAACTTGATAGATTTGAATCCCGCAATCCCTTACGAAATCATACACTCAACGTTGTAAGCAATTTAACTGAAATCCAATGAGACGAACTATAATTATATTAATAATTCTTTCTGCGATATTTCTTATTGTATCGACATTTTTATTTGGATATCGACAATACTTTTCTATTAATTCAGAGATTGATTCATCAAGATTTTATGAATATGGACAATTTACTAGTGGGATTTTAGGATTAGTAATAGCAGGATTTTCAATATACTTAATTTACTTGACTTTTCTCAATCAGACAAATCAACTTGAAAACTCACGGAACCAACTGAAATCTGTCCAAGATAATTATGATTTAGATGTTATTAATACTATTTATGATCAGATTCTCCAAGACATACATGATATCACATATATTAAGAGGAATAATAAAAATGATTATGTGAAATTTCAAGGTTATGATTCTTTTTATTACTGGAGTGAGGATACAAGAACAAATCCTAATTCGGTTCTTAATCATCTTGTATTTGTTTTAAATTCAATCGAGAATTATTTAAGTCGTGTTAAAGATTGTATTAGTCCAAATAATCCTATTTATGATATTCTTTTATCTCGAGTATACTTGATGTTTCATTCAAAAGTTCTTTGGCCTGTTTTGGAAAAAATATATAGTAGCCAAAAAGTAAAAAATCATACTGATGCAGAGATAATTTTCACAAAATTTGACAATCTAATTGTTGAGGCATATAAATATCTTTTAGCGAAAAAAATGTTAAACAAACCAGATCATCCAAGAATCATAGAATTACTAAAAATATAAACTGCTTACAACAGCCGGTCATAAAACATTGCGCGGATTGAGCTAAATTTGAGCAACATAACATTTAATCAACAGCAGCAACGGACTGATACGAAAGTGCTTCGAAATGCGCAACGTTTAATACCGGCAAACCGTTGAACTAAACCGCCTTTTGGCGGTAATTTTTAAACAATAAAATAGAGATATATTTTTGAATGAATCATATCATATTAAAAAACTCTATATTTATAATAATTTTAAAAAGGTATGACAAGTATTATCAGAAATGTTTTCAATTTGAGGTCCATTGTAAATAGTTGAAAATAAGTCTAAAATAGAATACCCATAGCAGCGGACGGCTTAGTCCAACTATATTCTATCAATCATTTTATCTGTAGTTTATTGCAACTTGAGTGCTGTTTTGTTAAAACGGCTCTTTTAATTACTTTTGGGTAACGATTGATAGAATACTATTAAGTTGGCAAACATAAAACAGGAACCAAAAGAACATACTCTGAAATTGTTAAATCATATATTATGAAAAAAGAAACCATTTTAAGTTTTTTATTTGGATTGCTTATAGCTTCTTTGATTTTTACTTCTTTTCAATTATTTTCAAAAGACAAATCAAATAGATATGAAGGTGGAGTTCATGAAAAAGGTTTTACTTTTATATTGGATAAAAGAACTGGGGAAATGAGAATATTTGTTCTGGGACAGAAAGAACCTGTAAAAATAAACTACAATTATGAAAATTCAGAAAGTGAGAAATAATATAAGAATTACATTCATATTGTGTTTACTCCTGTTAATTCAATGTAATGTTGATAGGGAAAAAAGTCAAAATAATGAGGAACTTAAAAAAGATTCTGAAGATGTTCGAAATTCATTTCAAAATAAATATTACAAAATTTTATTAGATGATTATCGAATTCTAATCGATATCATTTCGTTGAAATATAACCTTGATACAACTGTTTCAAAAAATATTGTTTCTGAATATTTATTAAAAACAGACTTATTTTTTAGAATTATTTCATCCAGTCAATCAAACACTGATTCACCAGGAATTGATAAAATATTAAATGAAGACTTTTCAATTATTCAATTTTCTGACTCCATTGTAAGTAAACATGAAAATATAAACAGAGAATTATTAGGACATATTTTATATGATATAGAGTTATGGAAGCAATTAAATGAAATTAACTCTAGTAATGAATAATTTACGTTTGCCAACATTATAGGATTTAAGGCTCAGTTGAGCCAAAAAAAAGGTAGGCGGATAAG
>CAZWGG010000543.1:0-4234 GCA_964633305.1 uncultured Bacteroidales bacterium | reverse complement strand
TAATATTTTTTCTTCTTCCATCAATTACAATTAAAAAGCCTTTTGCAATAATAAGCGGAGTATCACATTGTCCTAAGTCAATATATTCTTTTATCTGTATAACACCATCGTTAGCTCTTGAATTACTATAAGAGGTGCCAAAAGTTTTATCCTCTTTTAATGATTGTCCTAACCATTTCATTTCAATCAATGCAGCTCTATTAGCTTCACGCCAATATACTCTAATATCAACAGGTTTGCTTGCTCCCATATTATATTCTCGAGTAGTATTTACTCCTCGAATTCTACTTTTCAAGAATTCGGAAAGTGATATTTGCATAATATCTTCAGGTTTATTCTTAAAATAAATCCAATTGTTATCATCCCAGCATTTCTTAAAATGTTCACAAGAAACATTCTTAATTCTCTCATTTTTATAATCTAACAAAGCTTCATTTAGCTCATGATATTGTAATGCAAATATACTTGGGCAACTATATTTATTATTGATAGATATTTTCTGTTTATTAATTATAAAATATTCTTTTTTATTATTATAAACATAGGCGATAAATTGATCTTCAGTCGAAAGTAACTCATCTATTTTATTTCCATCAATATTTATCCAAATAAAAGGCGATTCCTCTGCTTCACTAACGTTAAATAATAATGAAGTATAATTATTATCTAAAATAGCTTTGTCATAAAACTTTTCTTTTTGAGCATTATCTAAAACAACATTATTAGAATTATTATTAAAAACAACAATAGTTCCGGAAAAATGACTTGGTTCAATATTTCGATAAATATCTGTTATGAACTCTATAATTAATCGAGCTGCGTTAATATATTTTTCATCTTTCGTAAGCTTAAAAATATCAATTAAATAATTATTATCCATTTCAATCCTCTTTTATATTCGTTTTAAAAGATATTCAATCCATGAAATTGCAGGAATAATCAATTCATCTATCGGTGCACCAATTGCCTCTGTAATTTCTTTTAATTTTGCATTATTATAACTTATCCAATCTTGATTATTTATGCTTAATCCATTTTTAAGATTTGGATCATCTAATAAGGCTTTTTTTGTCTCTTTATATGGTATTAATATACTGGTTGAACATGCAGCATCGATATATTCTTCTCTTTTTATATATGTTGGAAAATGTTTTAAAAAAATATTGAATTCATCGGTACCTCGTCCGGTGATAATCATAAAATTATTATTTTCATCAAAGTACCCATTTAATAGATGTCTTTTAATAGAATCATCCAAGTCTTTTGAATGAGGGAATCCATCCTCAGAGATAATAAATTTATATTTCCAATCATTAGCTACATTTCCCTTATAGTGAAATAATATAGCTGAAAAATATGAAAAAAGATGTATTTCTGATCTTTCAAATCCATCTAAAAATTTATCCAGCTTATGAGAAATAGATAAACTGTCAAAATATGCTTCTGGTAATATTTGACTATTCATTTCATTTTCCTTTTAATGCTGTCTCGATATTTTTATACACTTTTTCGAATAAATGTTCACCTTCTTTTTGTATTTCTGTTAAATCTGTCCATTCAAGCATTCTTCGAAATTGCATTCTTTTTTTTGAACATTTTAATGCTAAAGCAATAAGTAATTGTGAGGCATTTATATTTGCTGTCATAATAATGTTTTGGTTAAAATCAACTACAAAATTAGCAAACATGTTTCCAGCTCTGCTTTCATATGCTATATCTAACGAACCTTCTGGGGTATCAATTAATAATGTTGCTTCATTATCATGTTTTGATAAATATGTAGCAAGAGTCATTCTTAAAGCTATATCTAAAAAAAATCGTTGGCTTTCTGAAACTTGAAAAGCCTCTGTCCTAGCAGTTCCAGATAATTCAAAATTTAATGATATATCTTTTTCTTTTTTTGTAAAGTAAATATTTAAATCCAATCCAATAAAACTTTTTGCATACTTTTTAAACAATGGAACAAAAAACTGTTCAGCGTCCTTATAAACCATATTTACTTTCTTAAGTAAATTATCATATACAGGCTTAATTCTATCGCGCTTTTTATAAAAGTCTTTAGATTCTTTGTCAAACCTATCAAATTGTTTTTGATACTCATTAATTATATCGTCCAAAGGTTTATTGCCTGTCTTTTCAAAATATATATTTGTATTAGTATTTTCAAATATCATTAAATCCTCTTTTGATTTATAATATTCATGTTCCCTTTTATCAAGCTCAACTTTTTTCGCTTCGGATTCAATTATTAATTCTTCTAATTCATTATTTTTTTCTTCTATTTTTTTATCTATTTCTTCTAATTTTCTTAGTAATGATTTGTTATTTGAGTCAGTATTCTTCTCATTAATTTTTGTGTTACAAATTGGACATGTTTCTTTATGAAGATTTTTTTCTATTATATCAATAATATAATGTCCTGAAGATCCGCATAGAAAACACTTGTTTTCTTTTTGTGAATATTTAATATATTGATTATTAATTAATTTTGAGCGCGGTTCTGAATAATGCGAAAATAATTTTTTATATTCAATTTTTAAATACATTATTTCTGAATTAAGGATATTTTGTCTTTTTAATAAAGTGTCATATTCTGTTTCTACATTATGATAAATATTTTCCGTTTCTTCTGCTTTCAATACTAATTTGTCAAATTCTTCTTTCAATTCATCCCAATTGTTTAGCTTCTTTTCCTTTTTAGTCAATAATAAATTTTCTTTTTTACTTCTAATTTGGGTTGCCTGCCATCGTGCGTTTCTTCCATCAGATTCTAATTTTTCCATCTGTCGTTTTAATTTGATTATTTCCTCTGTGTCTGAAAGAGAATAATTAAATGCAATTGACAAAGTATTTGTTGATGCTCTTTTATCCCAGAACAGCATTCTTCTGTTTTCATCAAATGTCAAAACATATAGTTGAAGAAATATAAAATAAACAAATTTTGAAATACCAATATCATCAGCAAGCTGTTTTTCATATTTATCATTTAACTCTTTTGGGCTTAAATTGGTTGTATCGATTAAGGAAACTTTTTTCTTTGCCTTTATATTATATATTTCTAATAATCGTAATTCGTTTCTATTTAAAAACCCCCGGATAATTCTATAATACTTTTTATTTACCTTAAAATTGATTTCAACTTCAGCCTTATTTTTTTCTTTAGCTTTTATCCTGCCTTCAAAATACCTTTCTGTATATAATTTATTCACATTAATAATTTCATCAGGCGAAAACACCTCTTTATCTGGTTTTAATACAATACCTGTCAATCCATAATTTATTATATTAAGAAAAGTTGTCTTTCCAAGACCGTTTGCTCCAGCAAGACAATATACTCCTGAATTGATTTCTTCATTTATTTGAACAGTTGTATTTTTTTTTGAATATAATGAAAAATCTTTAATGATAATTTTATTAATTTTAATAAAATTATACTTACCATCATTTTTAATCATAAACGTCTCTCCAAATATGCCTTTCTAATATTGCTACATATAATAAAATAGCTAATAATAATCAGAAGCATTTTTCTTTCATACTTATAACTATCTATTAAAAGGTTTATGTCTCTTAATAACAACACCTTATCCTTTCCTTACGTGCCCTTTGTGAAAACCGTCTTCTCTCCTTATTCCTTACCTCATAGTCTTTGGTTTAAGCCCCAGTATGTTTCCCAGTCGGGAGGATATTCCCCTGCGCTGCAGCCGTTCGGGATTTATCCGGATAAAAAATCTTATGGTCTGTGATTTTCTGAAAGGTTTGCCGTTCAGTTTGTAATGAATGCTTATCGTAAGATTCCTTTCGACCTTTTCGCTTTTTCGTTCTTCGGGAATCAAATCTTCGGATTCCGGTTTAATACGATAGGATATGTCAAGTCCCTTCCCAGACACATAAAGGATCTGGGGTTCCAGCGCTTTTTGGTCAGTACCCAAACCCCAGATACCTTCCGCTGAGATTCGGATATCATTAGCATTATTACTCATACAGGAAATATGCATACTGTATTCCGCTTGTTCTCCTTCGAGTATCTCTTTCGGTCCTTCAATTCCGTGTAAGGTTAATAATCCTTCTTCGCCGGATTCAATCTGCATCACAACCATGGGAACCATCATCTCCTGCATTGAAATCCCGCCATGGCCGTATGCATCGGGATTGTAATGGTAAGGTTTCGGTCGTTTTAAGGAGAAACCGGTTTTCGGAAAAATAACGGAAGCGTATTCTTTTTCAATGGTTT
>CAZWGG010000542.1:0-4250 GCA_964633305.1 uncultured Bacteroidales bacterium | reverse complement strand
TGTTTTGACCAGTTTTTTAACATTTGAACGGTTTTTCGCTGCAATGTGGGTTAAGTGCTGCCAGAACATCATCATTTCCTGATTCAATCAGGGTATAGCCTTGTTTAATAAACCGGGTAACCTGCATACGTACATAGAAATTTTTTACAATAAAATAAGTTTGGTCCGTGAAATTACACTGTATCTGACACCATGTGTCGTTTGCTTCTTCCATCATCTGCCAATCCAACCAGGCAACAGGTTTCATGTAGTGCATATCCTTAAATAACCGTTGTGCCAGGTGGATATTGTTTGCCAGACCCGTGCCACTAAACCCGCTTGGGCCTGTTTCGGACTGCCAAAAAGTTTTGTTAATTCTTCGGGTAAGATTATAAGCTGCAATCCTTTGAACATCTGCGCCTGAATAAGTATGAGTATTCAACTGCCCCAATTTTTCCACAATATCACCGGTATTTACATATGCACTCGTTGCTATTAGAAAATCACCGATGTTGGTTTCATCTGGAGCAGCAATAACAGTTTTCAGGCCCGATGCCTGAAGTTTAGGATATAAGATACGCAGTAAATTAATTTGAGAGTTTATGTTGAAATGACATCCTTCTTGTCCTCCCAGATATCCCCAATAACCCGTCAATGATTCATTAAAGGGTTCTAAAGTCTTAAACTCTATACCATATTCTTTTTTATAATGTTTACATACATCAATCAGGTAATCACAAAACAATTCATAATATTCAGGTTTGAGATTATCGGCATTTGAGGGATCATTTCCTGCCGAACAACCACTGTATGTCATCCAATAGGGAGGAGAATTGGAAAAGGCTTCAAAAATGGCATCCGGACGTTTTTCCTTAATTTTCAACATGATCTTTCGTTGACCGGCATCGGCAGTCCAATTGTAAGGCGCTTCAACAGAAGGTTTAAACCCTTCCATTTCTGCGCGGATACCTTTACCGGAGGCCATATGACCGGAATTTTCAGAAGTGGAATAATGAGACGGATCATCTCCGCCTCCGATGTTATAACGAAATATATTCATATTCAGCTTATCGGGCAATGTAATCAAATCAACAATTTCATCGATCTTTTTTTCCTCATCCCAATTACCTACCATATGTGCCCACCAACATAATGAAGCCCCCCATCCCTCCACTGTCTGGTATTGTTTATTGGGATTAATGTAGATTTCTATTGAATTTTGTGACTGTAATTGATTACAAAAAATCAACACAAGTCCTATAATTCCTAGTAACTGTTTTTTCATTATTTTTTGTCTTAACCTTTTAATAAAGGTAATCATTTGTTAGAAAACATATAGTAAATTGTGAAATTTGATGAACTCCGATATCAGGATTCTCATCATGAAAAACCGGGTATGATCAAAAATCTTTACCTCCACGGTAACCCATTGTTGTTCTATTATTTTTATTTATTCGGTATGTACCTCAAATTCCCATAGCGACCGTAAGGTGCCCATCATTCAATACCAACCATTCTCACGTATCGTGCTTGTGCAGGAGCAAAAAAAATACATTCGGTTCCACCAAAACATGAACTCGAAGAATAAACTTCTGTCCAGTCTGTTTCATTGGTAGAAACCTGCACAGACAGTTTCCCAATGCAACGAAACTCCTGCAACATTGTACAATTCTTTAAGGTCTATTTCTATCCATTCCGGTTCATCTCATTCGCTTGACCACCGGGGTTGCAAATTTCCGTCAACAACATTTTCTGGAGATAAAGAAGCATTTTCAATCGACGATGAAAGCATAGGTTTATTTAATGCAATATTAGGTAATGAACACCCTTGGTTATCTGGTTCATTTATTGTTTAGGATTGATGATCATCGAGGGTAAAAATATATTTTTTTTCATAGCCCCTGTCAATAACCACGCTTGTTTCCAATGTATTCAAATTATATTCCATTGACCATATGGTATTGTAAGTGCCTCCCTGAGAAACAAGTTTAAGAAGAGAGTATTCATTATAAGGCCTTGCGGATTTTCCCGTACCTTTTAATTTATATTTGAATTTTGTCATTCTGGGAAGTTTTTAAAATCATGCTGGGTTACATGGCTTTTATTTTTTTCATCAAAAAAATATTCTTCAATTTTAGTATATTAACTTATTCCTCTAAAAGCCTTTCTTATTTTCAAAAAATGATTTCACATGATTACTATATAAATATTTTTTTGTATCTTATAAATAGTACTTTTCAAGTAGAAGTCGAAAAGCTAATCTGTTGGATATAAATTAAATATTATTCATTAAGACAATTATATTGTCTTGCAACTGATTGAAACGAGTAGACAAAACATTTAAATTTTAATGATTATGAAAAAAACCTTAATTTTTACTTTTTTAGGCATGTGTATGATCACAGCTTTTTCCCAAACAGACTGTACATTTACCGGTAAAGGGGCAGGTAACAGCAACACAACGGGTGATTACAATACTTTCACGGGTTCCATGAGCGGATATAAAAACACAACAGGTAGCAGGAACACATTTACGGGCCGAACAGCAGGGTATAATAATACTACTGGCGAAAGAAATACATTTATTGGAATGAGCTGTGGTTACGGTAATACTACAGCCAGTTATAATACTTTTACAGGTAACTATTGCGGTTATTTTAATACAACAGGAAGCAATAATTTATTCAGTGGTTATAAATGTGGACATTATAATTCAGATGGGACAGAAAACGCGTTTTTAGGCTCATATAGCGGATATAGTAATACTACAGGTGATTATAATTCATTTATGGGATTTAAAAGTGGTTACTCTAATACAAATGGTGAACGTAATACATTTATAGGATATGAATCCGGTATGGATAATAATGAAGGTGAATGGAATACGTTTATTGGGGCAAGAAGTGGATATAGTAATTTTGATGGGACTAATAATACTTTTGCAGGTGCTTCAAGTGGTTATTACAATAGTTCGGGAGAATATAATTCATTTTTTGGTATTTCTTCCGGTTCCGGGAATACAACTGGAAGTAAGAATACATTTGTTGGTGCCGGTTGTGGTGAAGAAAATGCATACGGTTCAAAAAATGTAGCCATTGGTAAAAGTGCAGGTCCGGCAGATATGGATCTAGAAAACACTATTTCTATTGGATATCAAACACTAGTCTTCGCCTCAAATCAAGTTCGTATAGGAAATAACAATATTACCAAGATAGGTGGCCAGGTATCATGGTCTACCTTATCAGACGGCCGTTTTAAAAAAGATGTTGAGGAAAAGGTAGCAGGCCTTGAGTTCATTAATAAATTACATCCTGTAAGTTATACGGTAGATATTGAAAAACTAAATGAATTTATGGGAATAAAAGAAACAGATTCTATACACACTAAATCAACTGCACAGGTAGCTCCAAGAAAACAAATCGGATTTGTTGCCCAGGAAGTGGAACAGCTTATCAAAGAAAACGGTTACGAATTTACCGGTGTAGATGTGCCGGAAAACGAAAAAGACCATTATGCTATTCGCTATGCAGAATTTGTTGTGCCCCTTGTTAAAGCTGTGCAGGAATTAAGTGCCATGTTCGAAGAGCAACAAAAAACCATTAAAAAACAACAAAGAATAATAGAAGAACTGAGCAAATCGGGAGTTAGAAATAACGATGATATTACAATAAGCAATGGGGTAAAATTATATCAGAATACACCTAATCCGTTTACTATGGATACCAAGATCGGCATGAATATTCCTGAAAGCATTGGTAATGCAGAATTACTGATCATGAACATGGAAGGTAAAATGATAAAAACATTACCTGTACTTCAAAGGGGCAAAACATTAGTGTTGATCCATGGAGGACAACTGGAAGCAGGAATGTATATCTATACTATTATAGCAGATGGTGAAGCAGTGAATTCAAAAAGAATGATATTAACCAAATAGCAAGTATAAAATTTTTGGGAAAGATTGCTTTTCCAAAGTGAAAGCGCAGTCTTTTTAATCTGCTTTATTACGTCGGTTAGGGCTTCGCCGTTCAGGTAAAAGTAAGACGAACTTAACAGAGCGATTTTACCAAAAGTAATTGCATAAATTTTTAGCTGGATGAAGCTAAGGTAGTATAGTTCGTGGATGGCCAAATTACAGTTGAAGGAGGTAGAATATTTTTGAAAAATTCATCAGCTACTATTAAAAACAATTTAATAATTGATAATTAGCGCCTGCTAGAAAACTCCTATTTTTTAAAGTCTTTGATAAGAAAACGTCAAAGACAAGGCTT
>CAZWGG010000541.1:0-4263 GCA_964633305.1 uncultured Bacteroidales bacterium | reverse complement strand
ATTTTTCTGCCATTTGGTTTGAATAAGCAGAATCTAACCCAATTTGATTTTTCATTCATTTATAGATTTTTTTTTACTTTTATCAAAACCTGAATTTCAAAAAAGAAAAACTACCAATAACAATGAAATCTTCCTCTGTTTATGCTTCAATTTATGCTGATTAAATTGTAAGTTTGATTATCTGAACTTTATTGTAAAAAAAAAAATCTGCAAACACAATACTATATTTATATGGTAAAAAACAATTTCACAATTTTATTGCTTCTTATATGTTTTAAAGGCTTATCAGTAACAGATCAAAAATTAATTGATAGCCTGGCCTTTCAAATAATCAATACAAAAAATATCCCGGATAAAGCCTGGCTTTTCAATAGTTTGTGTGAAACTATGGAATATAAGACCGGGTATACATCTGGGGAAAGTTATATACAACTAGGTAATGAATTGGTTAAAAAGGTCAAGGATAAAAAACAAAAATGTTTGTTATTGAATAATATAGCAAAAATTCATGAATCATTGGGAGAATATGAAAGAGCTTTTAACAAGTATAATGAGGCTGTCAAACTGGCCCAAAAAAAGAAGTTATTGTCAAACCTGGCAATATCATTGCTAAACAGAGGATCATTGTATTTATTTAAATCTAACAAATCCAATGCTTTAAATGATTTAAAATCATCTATGAATTTTGCTTTACAACAAAATGATTCACTTGCACTTTCGAAAATATATCTAGAATATGGACAGTATTATTACAATAAAGAGAATAAGGATTCTGCATTATATTATTATTCAGAAGCATTAAATATTAATGAATGTATTAACGACTCCATTGGTATGGCAAATGCATATTGTAGATTATGCAATATATACCAGTTAAATGGTGAATTTGAAAAGATTATTAAACTTAGTTTAAATGTTGTACAAATATATAAAAGATATGGGCATTTTGTAAAACTAGATATTCCATATACGAAAATAGCTATTTCATTTATGGCTCAGGGATATTATGAAAAGGCATATGAATATATGCTTATTGCTAATGAAAATGCAAAAAAAACAAATTCCAAATATGCTTTGTTATTAAACTATCAAGCTCTTGGATTGTTCTATCAAAGACAAGCAAAATTAAATAAATCCATACAATATTTTGAAGAATCATTAAAGTTGGCTAATATTTATGGTACAAAAAATCAGCAAGCAAAAATTTATGAATTTTTAGGTTATAGCTATCGCGGCCAGGTTAATATTGATAAAGCTTTGGAGTATTCTTTTAAAGCTTTAAAGTTAGGTGAACAAATTGAATCAAAAAATATAATCGCAAGAACCTGTTTACTAATTGGACAATTATATGATGCATTGAATGAATTCAATACAGCATTGGATTATTATAAGGTTTCTCTTAAGTTTTTTGAAGAAATGAACAGAGTATATGAATTAGTCTATACATACCGATATATTGGACAGCTTTATAATAGAACAGGTGAAATTGACAAGGAAATAGAATATTTGAACAAATCTTTGAAAATTTCAGAAGAAATAAATGATAATATGTCTATTGCAATTTGCCTGAGTGAATTAAGTAAAATATACTATAAAAAAGAAAATTATACTAAATCATTGGAATATGCCACTGAATCATATAAAATTTCAAATGATATGAATTATATCGATATTAAAGCCATATCAAGTGTATGTTTAGGCAAGCTATATCATTATTATAAAGATTATAAAAAAGCAGAGTTTTTCCTGCAACAAGCAATTAAAATAGGTAACGAAACAGGATTCAATTATAGTGCTTGTGATGCAAGTAAATATTTAAGTAAGCTATATTCGGAACAAAATGACTTTGCCAATGCATATAAATATCACGTATTATATAAGGAAATTTCAGATAGTATTGCCAATGAAGCTCAAACCAAAAAAATAACAAGTCTGGAACTAAAATATCAATTTGACAAAGAAAGAAAAGAAGAACTGCTTAAACAGCAAAAGAAAGAATTGAAATATCAGGCAAAAATTGATAAACAAAACATCACAAAAAAAATAATTTTAGGAGTTTCAGTGCTTGGATTTATTACAATCTTTCTGGCATTCAGAAACTATCGAATTAGAAAAAAATCAAAAGAACAGTTGCTTACCTTAAAACAGGAAGAAGCAGATAAAAAACGGGAATTCTCTGAATCAATGCTTCAATTATTTACAAATATTTCGCACGATATCCGTACTCCCCTTAATTTAATTACCGGTCCGCTTAATAAATTGTTTTCAATTGACCATGACAGGCCCGCAAGTATGGAGCAGCTTAAAGTTATGCAACGCAACACCAGTAATATGTTACGATTGGTTGACCAGATATTGGATTATCAAAAAATAAGTGATGGTGCTATTCAGCTGCAAACCTCTAGAAATGATTTAATTGGTTTTATTAGCCATCTTATTCTACCTTTTCGTGAACAAGCTTATAACCAAGGATTATCACTGGAACTCGTTTCTTCATTGAACGAATTGGTGTTATATTTTGATTCGGATAAACTCGGAAAGATAATAGTTAACCTGCTATCAAATTCTCTTAAATTCACTCCTTCCAAAGGTAAAATATCGATTATTGTAAATAAAACAGATAAATATGCACAAATTAAAGTAACAGATACAGGTATTGGTATTCCGTCTGATCAAATAGCCAAAATCTTTGACCGGTATTTTCAAACAAGCATCTCCAGTAAATTAAGAAAAGGAGGAAGCGGAATTGGTTTGGCACTTACAAAAGAACTGGTTGAAATTCATAAAGGGAAAATATCAGTTATAAGCGATGAAGGAAAAGGTAGTGAGTTTTGTGTTGAACTTCCTTTGGGAAAAAATCATTTACTTCCTGAACAAATTATAGAATTTAAGGATGATACTAACAATATGCACTTACAAACAAGTGATTTTATAAAATCTATAGAAAAAGAAAATGAAGTAAGAGAAGAAATAAATATAGAATCATTGCCAAATATTTTAATTGTAGAAGACAATTATGATATGCGAAAATTTATTGTTAATATTCTTATTTCGGAATATAAAATAATTGAAGCAGATGATGGACAACAAGCCTTCGAATCAGCTGTTGTATCCTCACCCGATATTATATTAAGTGATATAATGATGCCCAACATGGATGGAATAGAATTATGCACAAAATTAAAAACTGATATCAGAACCTGTCATATTCCTGTTGTCCTTCTTACTGCCCGGTCTGCCAGGGAACATAAACTGGAAGGTTTGGAAACCGGGGCTGATGACTATATAGTAAAACCTTTTGATGAACAGATTTTACAAAAAAAAATAAAAAACCTAATAGAGTTAAGAAAAAAGTTAAAAGACATTTATAGTAAAAGCATCGTACTTGAACCTAATAAAATAACTATAAATTCTGTTGATGAAACTTTTCTTATAAAAACACTTAAGTTAATAGAAGAAAACATTCAATCCGATCATTTAAATCCTGAGTTTCTGGCCAATGAAATGAATATGAGCAGGTCTGTTTTTTACAGAAAAATAAAGGCATTAACAGGAGATTCATGCATTCAGTTTATTCAGAATATCAGACTAAAAAGAGCTGCACAATTGGTTACCCAAAACACATTAACCATAGCAGAAATTTCTGATGAGGTAGGATTTGCAGATCCAAAATATTTTAGTAAATGCTTTAAAAAATATTTTGGGCAAAATCCTTCAGGTTACTCTTTATCAGAAAATTAAACACAATATATAGATATTTCAATAAGTTCAATTTTAAAATCGATCAAAAAATACACAATTCTGACCAAATATTCCACCTGCCTGGTTGCTTTTAATCTATATTTTTAGTCACCAAAATCACATGTTAATATTAACATTCTAAGTGTTTTCAACTAAAACTTAATTAATAATCCTATGTTTAATTTTAAAATTTAAAAAAATGAAAAAACTAGAAAAATTTGCTGACAGGGAAATCAGCAGTGAAGCTCAAAGAAAAATTAAAGTAGGTATTCAATGTTGTATAGACTTTGCAGAAAGTTATTGTTCATATTCTAAATATGATTATTACTACTATAAAGATTGTTGCGATACAGTATTGTGGGCTTGTAATTATATTCCTTCTGCATTTGGTTGTTAGTTATATTACATTTTTATCCTATGATATATGAGGGTGTCTCAAAACTCTGTGACTCTCTGTTTTAAACTCAGTGTAACTCTGTGGTTTAAAATATAAAATACTGAACCACAGAGAAACACTGAGAA
>CAZWGG010000540.1:0-4269 GCA_964633305.1 uncultured Bacteroidales bacterium | reverse complement strand
TAGGTTAAATTACAAACTTGATAGCCTTAGTAACATATTAGTTGGTCATTATTTTGTTAAAGATAATTTATATAGAGGGATACTTGATCTTTCTGAAATTCCGATGTCAATAAGGGAAGCAGGTACAGGGGGAACTGGATTTTCTCAGCAATTAAATAATTCGAGTAATCCTGCACTTATGCTTAAACTGGCAAAGAAAATAGACAAGATTACCCGTCAGTTAAAAATTCAGGATGACTCTTATAAAGAAATTAGTTTATCGGCCGAGGAAAAAAAGAAAGAAATTGCTTCGGTTCCTTTAATTATGCCTATTTCAAAAAAAGATTTATTTTATATAAGTTCAACTTATGGACAGCGGATAGATCCTTTTTCCAAAGTCTTAAAAAAACATTACGGATTAGATTATGTAGCACCCAAAGGCACAAACATTTACGCTACTGGTGATGGAATTGTAACTTTATCAAAATATTCACGTAAAGGTTATGGGAATGAGGTTATTATTGATCATTCATTCGGATTCAGTACACGATATGCCCATTTAAATAAATTATTAGTAAAAAAAGGAAAAAAAGTGAAAAGAGGAGACATTATAGGATTATTAGGAAGTACAGGGCGGTCAACAGGGCCTCATCTTCATTATGAAGTAAGATTCAAAAAACGTCCTGTCAATCCCTTCTTTTATTACTCTGATGACATATCGGCTGAAGAATATGATAAAATGATTAAAAATAATAATCCCTAACAGAGAGTTATTCATGTATAATTAAGATTTGATTATGGCCAAAATAAAGTACAGATTTAATCCGGAATCGCTCAATTATTATAAAGTAGAATCTACAACCGGCCAAAAGTTAAAAAAAGCTTTAACCTATTTTGCTGCAAGCATTTTGACTGCTATTATTTATTATGCCCTTTTTGCCACATTTATTGATCTGCCTAAAGAAAAAAGCTTAAAAAGGCAACTCAGCGAATTAAAAGTTAACTACGATATGTTTAATCAACATCTTAAAAACATTGAAGGTATAATACTTGATATGCAGGAAAGAGACGATAATATTTACAGAACAATATTTGAGGCAGAACCTATAGACAAATCAATACGAGAAGCCGGATTTGGAGGAACAAACCGGTATAAAGAATATGAAAATATGGCAAACGGCCAATTAGTTACCCGGACTGCGAAAACCCTTGATAAAATTTTTGCAAAAATTTATGTGCAATCTAAATCATATGATGAGTTAATAGATTATGCAAAAAATTATTCTAGCGAAATTGCTTCAATTCCTGCTATACAGCCCATATCAAACAAGGACCTTACTCGTACTGCTTCAGGGTGGGGATATCGTATTCATCCTATTTATAAAATAAGAAAATTTCACTATGGAATAGATTTCACTGCACCTACCGGAACTGAGATCTATGCCACTGGCGATGGAGTAATTGATGTAGTAGAAAGTTCTAAAAGAGGTTATGGGAACAAAATAATATTAGATCATGGATTTGGTTATAAAACTCTTTATGGGCATATGAGTGCATTTAATGTGAAAAGTGGACAAAAAGTGAGGCGGGGTGATGTTATTGGTTATGTAGGTAGCACTGGTTTATCCACAGCTCCTCATTTGCATTACGAAGTACATCATAACGGAAAGCAAGTAAATCCAATAAATTATTTTTTTAACGATCTTTCAGCAGAAGAATATGACAGAATGATAGAAATATCACAGAAAACAGGTCAATCATTCGATTAATAATAATACTATAATGTTTTGAACATTAAAGCAGATTCTATTAAAAGTCTGCTTTTTTTGTTTCTAGAATCCCACTTATTAGGAGTATTATTACAATGCTATTTATACAAATTGTAAAAAATAATATTTATGAATAATACAGGTTAGGCTAAAATGGTTTTTAATAAATTTGTAATTTATTTTTAAACTTTATTATAAAATCTCCTTTTTTATCAAAAATATAATAGTGAAAAATACTATAATCGGTTTACTGGCATATTCCATAATATTCATTTTTTGCTCTGGCAGATCAAAGAGCTTGTATAAAAATGGTTTGGAAACAAATAAAAGTAATACTGATTCCATATATAATGTGGACAGCATTGTAAAACTTAATGAAAAAGACATTATAACGATTATGGGTGTTGGAGATATTATGTTAGGAACGGATTATCCATCTACCAAATACTTACCTCCTTCCGGAACATGTACGATGTTATTAAAAAATGTAATATCTTACTTACGTGATGCCAATATTACATTCGGCAATGTGGAAGGTGTATTTGCGGGTAATAAAGGAAAGGCCAAGTATTGTAATAATCCTGATCAATGTTATGTTTTCAGAATGCCTGAAAAATATGTTAATTGCCTGATAGATGCCGACTTCGATTTACTAAGTGTAGCCAATAATCATGTTAATGATTTTGGTTATGCAGGAAGAACAAACTCTGCCAACGTACTTAATAAAGCAGGTATTGCTTATGCAGGATTTATTGACTCTCCATATACTATCTTGGTAAAAGACAGCATAACGTATGGCTTTTGTGCTTTTGCCCCGCACTCGGGAACAGCTGACCTGTTAAATAGTAAATTAGTCACCTCAATTGTAGAAAAATTGGATTCAATTGTAGATATTGTAATTGTATCTTTTCATGCTGGTGCAGAAGGAAAAGAAAATCAGCATGTTACTAGAAAATCGGAATATTTTCTCGGGCATAACAGGGGCAATGTATATGAATTTACACATAAAGCCATAGATGCCGGTGCAGATATTTTATTTGGCCATGGCCCTCATGTTACCAGGGCTATTGAGATTTATAAAAATCGTTTCATTAGCTATAGCCTTGGAAATTTTTGTACGTACCGGCGTTTTAATTTATCGGGGCCAAATGGATATGCTCCCATGCTGAAAGTGTTTGTAAATAAAAAAGGCGAATTTATTAAAGCAAAAGCTATTCCTATTTACCAGGAAGGAGAAGGAATACCTAGGTATGATACTTTAAACAGGGCGATAAAAAAATTGCAAGAATTAACATTATCAGATTTTCCGGAAAATGATTTGATTATTGAAAATAATGGAAATATTTATTGTAATAATTCAAACTAAATGAAACCTTTAGCATCTTTAATTTTCCTTTGTTTATTTTCCAGTTCGCTTGGTCTGGGTGAAAAGATCAATGAAACGGGAACAACGGAGGGTGTAACATACAAAATAATCATCCCAACTTTTTTAGGCAATGAGCAGAGAAACTATTATGGAAATGAAGCGCCCGATAGTCTCGATATCATTTGGAAACTTTACCTGGGAAAAGGTGAAACCGTTATTTCAAGAAAACTAGGGCCAAGGATATGGGCAGGAGCCGGCTGGACAGGTCAGCCTTTGCTGGTGAAAGAAGATACGAATTTATTTCTTATTCAGGGGGCATACGATCATAACCTAAAAAAAATAGATGCTGAAAAAGGAAAAATAGTGTGGGAATATCAATTTGATGATGTAATAAAAGGCAGCGGATCAATTTGGGATAATACAAAAAGTAATGAACTGAAAAACAAGATCGTTATTTTACAAGGAAGCAGGTTAGGTGTGGGAAATTTTTTAGATACAAAGTACATTCCCAGCTACCGTGCAATATCTTATTTTACCGGAGAAGAACTTTGGAGGCTTGATGTTAAAAGAACTCACAGTTATAGTCGTGACGCTGATGGCTCTGCATTAATAATAAATGATACTGCCTATCTAGGCCTTGAAAATGCACTTTTTACAGTTTTTAATCCTGATTTTAACCATGCAAAAATAAAGGATGGAATGTTGCAACCTGCTATTTACAATGAATTACTGCTTTATGAAATTAAAGATGCTATCGCGCACAGAAATAATGTTGTTACTGAGTCATCTCCCAGTTTACTTAATAGAATAATCTATATTGCCTCTGGATCAGGCCATATTTATGGTTATAACATTAAGAAAAAAGAGTTAGTTTGGGATTTTTTTATTGGTTCTGATATTGATGGTTCTGCTATCATAACAAGCGATAGTTGCATACTCGTATCTGTTGAGAAACAATATATTAAAGGTAGAGGAGGAGCATTTAAACTCAATCCACGAAAACCACCTTCAGAAGCAGTGGTTTGGTATTTTCCGGTAAAAAATAAAAATTATGCAAGTTGGAAAGGAGGGATTATTGGCTCAATTGGAATAAATGATAGCTATAACGATGGAAGTTTCCCTTTTTTGGCTGCATTTAGTGCTATTGACGGAAAT
>CAZWGG010000539.1:3601-4274 GCA_964633305.1 uncultured Bacteroidales bacterium | reverse complement strand
TTTCTTATCAAAGACTTTAAAAAATAGGAGTTTTCTGGCAGGCACTATTTAGTTGGATATAAAGAAAAGCAATTCATCATATGTGCTATTTATTTTCCTGGGAGGATCGAGGATATAAAAGGAAACTTCTTCAGCTCTTTGCCAAAGGCTACTTCCAGAAACAGTTCTTAATTGGGCATCTCTTTCATTGTTATTAAAATCAACATCATTAAAAACTATTGTTAAGCCTAATACTTGGTTACTTTTCAAATGATAGGCTGAACTTAGAGTCCTCGAATATAAAGATAAGTCAATAAACGGTTGTAATGAAATTTCATAAGTTACAACATTTTTCCCGTCAGGTAATTTTTCAATTTTATTGGCAAATTGAAAATAATCTGTATTTCTAAGAAACCATTGTGGGCCGTAATTCAAATACACATCATTTCTATTATTGGTAGCAGGTATTGAAACATGGAATATATTAAAGAACATCCATTTATAAATAGTATTCCAATATTCACCTGATACACAATTCGGATTAAGATTTATTTCTATTCCATCATCAAAAGCTCTTTGATCTATGTTTACAGTATCATCAGTAATTTTGCAAACTATGTATATTTTATTGTTGATCATACTCCATGCAACAAAAAATTGAATGTCAAAGTCATCAATACCTACTTGATTTGAA
>CAZWGG010000539.1:0-3591 GCA_964633305.1 uncultured Bacteroidales bacterium | reverse complement strand
AACATAATTAGTAACTCATTTTTGGTAAGGACCTTTGAATTTATCAATTCTGATGTTTTTGTTATATAATCTTCTGTTACCCAGTTCCATTCGGTTAATTCTCCATCAATATTAATCTTTTTATTCATTTCGGTAGGAACGTATACCGAATGGTATATATTTCCGTCAATTTGTTGGCTTTTTAAATTTAAATTAATTATTAGTACAATATTTAGTAGAACGAATGCTCTCATTATATTTATAATATATTATTTAATAATTCCGAATTCATTTTAAAATATGTTGAATCGAAATGAATATCTAATTTATAATCTGGGTTATTGATTATGTTATTTAGTTTACAGTTAATACTGTCTGGTTTTTGAGAGTTAAATGAGTTTAAAAAGCTTTTTATAATACTATTTTGTTTATTGATTTCTTTTATGTTTTTGTACTCTTTTGAGTTTTGTAAATTCATATCATATACCTCTTTTATCCAAATTTCCTGTTCTATTAGTTTATTAATTATATTCAATCTCCACAGCTTATTTAGATTACTCGGATTGAATTTAAATATCAATTGTTCATGTTCCGGAAGTTGTGAAATTAATTTTCTTAATTTCCTAATATTGATCTCCGTATTTCCAAATTTTACAACTACAGTATCTTCTGGATAAGCTATTCTTGTTGTAATATTTTTATCTGAAATAATGTACGTATCTAATTCTTCAGAAAAATCTAGAATTATATTTTTTAACAGGTGGATATTTATACTTATTTGAGAAGGCGGAATATTATATTGTTCATCAAAGAAAGAATATATAAGCTTTTTTGCATTATCCAGTTTTAATACATGGGGCAATGAATGACGGGTTAATTCTTTAAGTTCGTTTAGAAAATGCCCGGCAGTAAAAAAATAATTTTTAGTAAATGCTAAAGTACCTGTCTTTTCGTATGTGTCAATTTTAACCAAGGATGTATTATTTACAACATCATAATTAATTTTGATTTTATTTGATTCTTTAAATAGGTATGGAAACAGCCATGGAAAGGCATTTGCCTCTTCTCTTAATTTTAACACCGCATATTCTTCCAATTTAGTGTAATCTGTGGTATAATTAACATTGCTGGGTTCATATTCTGAAGACTTAAATCTTGTCTTTTCTGAGATATCATTGTTTATTTTATTATCTGCATTTTTTAGTTCAGATATTAATTCATTAGTAGTAAAAGGCTTATAATTATTATCCAGTAAGATTAGCGATGCAATGGCTGAAGGTTTACATGCCTTATTACTAAAATATATTTTGGCATTGAATGGTAAATTAGCAATTTTTTTTATTATTTCATTAGTATAAATTTTAATGCCCTTATATTCAGCAATTATTGTAGTATCGGTGTTATTTAATAAGGGCTGAATACTAAAGTTTGCGGTGTCGATTGTCCTATAATCTATATGTAAGAGATTTCGTTTTATTACTTGTTGAATAGGAGATTCTCCAAGTTCCAAATATTTTGCTTTTTTTAAATTAAATAATAGCTCTTTTTCACTTATTTTGTTAAATTGAGATGAGTTTCTATATAAAATTTTTATTATGTGATATCCACTTTTAGTTTTGATTTTTTTTGTATCGCCAACATATCCTTCATAAATAAACTTTGAAATCTTATTACAAAATAAACCAGGTCTAACATTAACTCGTGAAACATGTCCATTGTAAGTCTGTATAATTTTATTAAATAATTCATCTCTTGAGTTAATAAGGTCAATAATATTGCCTCCGGAGTTTAAAAAAGAAAAACATTCGTTAATTATTTTTTTATTTTTTTTGGGCAACCCTATATAATCAATAACTATCTGTTTATTGGATGAACGGTTAAATTCACGTTTAATTTCTTTTTCTCTTATTTTTATATCCTTTGTTTTTTCTTCAATAGCTAGTTTTATAAGGTCTAACTTGTTTTGATAAATTAATTCTAACTTTTCATTTTCATTTAGTTCATACTTATTTTTTTTTAGATATGAAATTATCAAGGCTTTTTTATAAAAACCATAAACTGTTTTTAGTATAGCAGTATCAGTCTGAATACCATTTTGTTGAATTAAGTTTTTGTATTTTTCAAATTCATCCTGGGAAAAACCCGTTTCTCCAATTTTAAGGACTTCACTCTCTTGGTGTTGTTGAAGATAGCAATCATTCCTTGTGCAACTAGTTGAAAAAAAGAGTAATAAAATGAATATAGCTAAGAATTTAAAGAAGTATAATAGTTTTTCTATGATGAGATACATTGCTAGATGCATTTATTATAATTGAAAATTTACAAAAATTTTATACACTTAAAACTGTTTAACATAATAACTATTTGTTTCTGTTAAAATAAATGGTAGGTTAATGGTTTCTATGGTTCCTTTTCCATTTCCTCCAAAACCTATTCCATATTTGTACTTTTGTAATTTATCATCTGTTGTTAAATTGAGAATTGTTTCATCGTTTATCTTTATTTCTAACTGTGGCTCAGAATCATTGTATGAAATTTCTAGGTGTCCGTACCTTGATTTAATATCTTTTATTACTTGTGTTTTTCCGTTTGGTTTATAGATAAATTTGTTTTTTTTAAAAGTTAGTTCATAGTATTCCTTTGTTTGCAGACTAGTAAGATAAACTATAAAATCAATATCAGAAGGAATACTCCTAAGTTGTATCTTAATATTTATTTTGTCTGTAAATATTTTTTTATTATAGATATGTTTCTTTTCAAAAAGTTCTTTTAATACATAAATTCTGTCTGATCCGGTTGATATAAAATCCGATATTTTTTCCCAATCGCTCATATCTTCATAAATATCCATCCTGTTATTAAAATCGTAAATAAAGGTATATATTGAATCTGATGCAGAAAGATAAGGGCGCACTTTGATATCATCAAAATAACTTGTATTATTCGTATTATTGGACCAGATGCCTATTTTTCCATAAAGAAATGTAGAATCGAAGCAGGAAAAAATAGATTCTTCGTTAATGGATGTTTTAATATAACCGTTTGAAGTGGTTGCTTGCATTTTATAATACTCTTTTGTATCATATTTTTCATTTCTTTCACCAAGAATTATTTCTTTCCCATCAATTATCTTTACTAATTGAATACTTCCTTTGTTTTTTGTGTTTTCCCATCTAAACAAATAATAATTGTTCTTATTCTGAACATTAAAAGCTAATCCAACACCTTTGTTTTTTGAATTAAATGTTAAAGAAGATATGTAGTCCTTCCAAAATTCTTCACCATTAACATATAATGCAGGGTTATTGTTTGTCTGTTTTCCACAAATAGTAAAATACGGATATTGAATTAAATTCCATTCTCCATTTATTATTTCCCAATTTCCTGCAGACCCAGTATTGCTTATATTAATGTCAAAATTGATTTCTAATGAAGGAGTAAAATTTGATTTTGAGTGGATATTATCAAAATAGATATCTCCGTATTTTGAGCCTAACCCAAAATGGGTATTGTTTTTAAACAGCTCTTCATTACTATACTTAATAGTACTACCATTCAATTTAAATTGTAAAAATGAGTTCTCTTTTATAATAGAAATTTGATTTGTTGAAT
>CAZWGG010000538.1:0-4274 GCA_964633305.1 uncultured Bacteroidales bacterium | reverse complement strand
CGTTTTCTTATCAAAGACTTTAAAAAATAGGAGTTTTCTGGCAGGCACTAAGTAAAAAAACAGACGTCAACTTTCTTAAAACTGTGAAAGAAATAGGGTACAAAATATATCCATATAAATTAAAATTATTCGATGTCGAGACAAAACTGGAGACTACTTTATTTGAAATAAATTATGTATCTACACCTGTATTTTCACCTGATAGTAAACGTGTATGCTTTTTGTCAAGTGAAAACTGCACTGAAAAATATATTTATAATTTTTTGTGTAATAAAAAAATCAAAATGCAAGTATGAAAGACCATTCCAGCATTTCAACAAACGATTCCAAGAGCTTGTTCAAGGTCTATTCAACGAACTGTGTCAAGTGAGTGTTATTCCATAAATTCGACCATTTTGTTAACTTTTCTCTCAACTATTACTTAAAAATATCTTGATTATCAAGTAATTGTAACTTGGAAGTGCCCAGGACAGGACTTGAACCTGCACGACCTAAGCGGCCACTAGGCCCTCAACCTAGCGCGTCTACCATTTCCGCCACCTGGGCATATTTTAGTATCAAGTTTCAAGTTCAAAGTTACAAGAAAACCTGAAACTTAAAACTATTTTGGTGCCCAGAACAGGACTCGAACCTGCACAACCTTGCGGTCACTAGTCCCTGAAACTAGCGCGTCTACCAATTCCGCCATCTGGGCATCTCATTTTTTAAAGCGCTGGCAAATTTATAATTTTTTAAGAAGAATGAAGTTATTTTGTTAAAAAAAAGGCCGGAATAATTCATATAACCGGCCATTATTTATGTAAAACATAACACAAACCCACTACTTAACTTCTTGTAAGCTTTCCGTTTTTTTCTCTTTTAAAGTTCGCTGCAGTTTTATTGTTTTTAGTTTACTAATTTTCCTGCCATCTTTTTTACTCTTACTTTCTACATAATCAACATAAGCGATGAAAGTATTTACCTGGTTTTTCTTTAATGGCAGTGTTTTTATAAAATTTTCATCTTCTTCAGCTAATAAGTAATTATTGTGATACGTGTGCCATACATCTATCCAGTAAGAAACCGGGTTTAAACCTGTAAACGTTACTACACCACTTCCGTTGGTAATTCCTTCCAACACGTTACCATAACTATCAAGTATCGGGTTCTCTTCGTTTTCCCAGTCATACAAGCTTGGGTACAGGATAATACTGGCGTCTGAAACAGGGTATTCTTCAAAATATTCCAATACAGTAATTTCTAAAGTAGTAGGAAATAGAACTTCAATAGTTGTTGAGGCTGTTCCAAGAAGGACATTATCTCTATACGCTTTTAAAGTAACATGATAATTCCCTTGGTTGCTGTAACTGTGAGAAGGATCTATTGCATTTGATATTGTACCATCACCAAAACTCCATTCAAAAAAGTTAGCAGCAGAAGAAAGATTGGTGAAATATATTATCTCGTCCTGATCAACAACTACATTTGAAACATCAAATCCAACAAACGATTCAGTAATTTCAATGTCCACAAAAGCTCTGTCTATTTCATCGTTCTTTCCAACAACAGTTAATGTAACAGTATAGATACCAGGATTGCTGTAATGATGACTAGGATTTAGGTTTTTTGAAAATGTTCCATCTCCAAAATCCCACTCAACATAATCAAAATAATCGGAAGTGTTGTAAAAATTGATGATTTCATATATTTCTGCAGTGGCATGTGAAGTATAGAAATCAGCGTATGGCTCCCGTTCACAGCCTATCAATAACGGAAGAAAAATTATGATGGGTAACAATTTTTTCATGACTTTAAGTTTTACAGATTCATATTATGTCAAATCCAAATACCGTGCCAAAGAATAATTTTGAAATTGTTAATTATAGCTTAAACTGGAATACCTGGAGAAACGAAGCTATAAGAGAATTTAAAATCCTAATAGTCAAATTAGGATTAACTATTAAGAGAGCATCATCAATAATAAAGTACCTATAAGGTATAAATGGTCTGTTTATATTGAACAATTTAGTGAATTTTTTATTATATAACTACTAAATCATATAAGAATGAATACTTCTGAAAAATACCGGGAACTGCAGCAGATATTAAAACAAATGGGCGAGGTGGTTATAGCTTATTCGGGTGGGGTGGATAGTACCTTTTTGCTTAAAGTAGCAACCGATATTTTAGGCGAAAAAGCATATGGTGTATTAGCTGTTTCACCTACTTATCCGTCACGTGAATTTGAAAATGCCAAAGAGGTGGCAAATAAAATTGGTGCCAGGGTGGAAATCATCGAAACTCATGAGACAGAGCAGGAAAGCTTTCTTATGAACCCAGTAAACCGATGCTATTTTTGTAAAAGTGAACTTTTTAATGAGATTCTTCGACTAGCTGGCAACAATTCTTATAAAAATCTTATTGATGGCTCAAATTTTGATGATATGAGTGACCATCGTCCGGGAATGAAAGCCTTAAAAGAAAAAGGGGTAAGAAGCCCGTTACAGGAAGTAGGATTAACAAAACAGGAAATAAGGGAGTTATCTAAGAAACTAGGACTACCTACCTGGGAAAAGGAAGCCCTTGCCTGTCTATCTTCCCGGTTTCCTTATGGGGAAAGGATTGACTTAACAAAGTTAAAAATGGTTGATACGGTAGAAGATTTTCTTTACAGCCTTGGTTTTCAGAATGTAAGGGCCCGTCATCAGAAGAACACCTTGAAAATTGAGGTTAATCCGGAGGACATAAAAAAGTTCTTCCAGGACGAAATTCGTGTTAAGGTAATTGAAAAAGCTAAAAAATCCGGTTATACTTATGTCACCGTAGATATTGAGGGATACAGACAGGGGAGCTTAAATGAAGTGTTTGAGGATTAATAGTGTAACTCGAAATTCAATAAATTCTTGTTTTCATTATAGTGACTAATAAGTATTGATTTTAAAAATTCGCTTTTTTTCATTAAACCCTGCAATTCTTGATAGAAAAAAGTATATCTTTCTATACCCCCACTAGATGTTAAATAGAATTTTGCTTGTTTTTCTATGATTTTTTTTATTTCCAAAATTTCGTTCCTCATTTTCCCTTGTTCCAAATGCATAACATAAAAGCAAAACCCGGCAATAAGGGGTGCATTGGTACCTTTAATAGCTTCATCCATGTTTTTATATGGATTTTGCCAAACTGCGAACAACCAATCAATTTGTCCATTTTCCAGGATTCCGATATCAAAAAATTTAGATGCAACAGTTAATAAACTATCAATTGTAATTTGTGTTTTGGGCAATGGAGAAAAATTAGCAATAGTTGAACCATATGCTTTTAAGTAATTGTTAAACAACGTTAAAAAACAAGTGTTAAACTTCTCGTCAAGTCTTAAATTCTCATAATAATTATATTTAACATCAATTTGGTTACAATTAAATTGTTGAAAGAATGAATTGAATTCAAAATAATTCCCAAGGCTGGAGAAATGACTCTGCAATACAGTGATTAAAGCATAGTATTTGGTAATAAAATCGAACATGAAATGGTCAATGGGTAAATTCATATTTACTCCATTTGGGAAATAGATACATTGATTGTTGTCGGTTCTTTGAATGGCAATCTCAAATATCTTTGGATATTCTTTTTGAATTTGTTCAATAAGAATAGCTTTTGACTCCAGGTCAACATCTCTTAAATAGTTATCAGGAATTCTACTTTGTGATTTTGTGCTTGATAAGTTTGCCTGTAGTGTGTTAATAACTATTACAGTCACAACAAACTTAAACCTTAATATTGTCCGGAGTACATTTATTGTTTTCATAATTTTTTTTTATTAACACAGTCCTTTTCAGAGAGGATAACCAAGAGGCGAATTTTATTAAATTTACTAAATTCTAACCATATATAAAACAATTAATTTGACCTATATGATTTTGTGTCGTATCATTGTATACGAAGTTTTGAGATTTTATCGAATGAATAGAAAAAAGAGTTCATTGCCTCAACCAGGCGATGAAGTGATAACAAGCTGTAAAAAGGGGGATACCTTGGCTTTTAAAAGACTTGTGGAAATGTACCAACACTATGCATATAATCTCGCCTTCAGGTTTATTCTTGATGAAGAAGAAGCGAAGGATATTGTACAAGAATCATTTATTAGGATATGGAAACACTTGAAAAATTACAATACAAGGGTATTATTTACAACGTGGCTTTACAAAATTGTCACTAATTTATGTTATGATAAATTAAAAGCAAATCGTAGAAGAAATAATATTATCGTTAATAAAGCTGAACAACATGCTTTGTTG
>CAZWGG010000537.1:0-4276 GCA_964633305.1 uncultured Bacteroidales bacterium | reverse complement strand
CCGAAGTAATCAGTATGTCGGCTTTTTATGCATTATTTGTTAAATTTATTTTAAAAGATACCCGTTTTTTTACCGAAATATACCAGGTGTCCATCAAGAATACAGCATTGGTATTGCTCCTTCCTTACTCCATTATTTGGTTATACTTATCATGGCGGGATAAATCACTTCAGCTTGAAGAATTAACAGATAATGAAAATATTTCGACCAATACAAAAAAAATGCTCCCTTTTCATGATGAAAAAGGGACATTACGTTTTTCCATACTATTTGAGGATTTGTTATACCTTGAAGCATCTGACAATTATGTTACCATCTATTATTCAGATAACAAAAAAACATCAAAATTTTTATTGCGTAACACACTGAAAAATCTTGAGCAACAGTTACATATAAAAAGTATTGTAAGGTGTCACCGTTCATTCATGGTAAACTTCGAAAAAGTAAAAATAATGCGTAAAGAAAAAGACGGACTCCATATTGAACTAGACTGTGATCAATATTTAACGCTGCCTGTTTCAAAAACATATGTTTCAAATGTAATTGGTGCTTTTTCCAATTATACAGTTTAAAGATTAACTTGTTGCTCTCACGAAGTTATGCATAGTATTTCTTCCAAATCATAGTCGCAATTTTATCCAAAATAGAATTTATGAAATTATACTACAATAAAAATTTCTAGTCAAAAAAATGCATATCTAATTCTTATTTACACTAATATTTACTAACTTACTTATTACAAAATGTTTGGCCATGGAACTAAATTATTCCGAAATTATAATACCCCCCGATATTTTAGATAAATGGCAAAAAACAGTTGATTTAATGACTGATTTTTTTGAAGTTCCTGCCAGTAATATTACCAAAATTCATGACAAAGAAATTGAGCTTCTTGCTGTAAGTAAAACAGATAGTAATCCGTTTCAAAAAAATAATAAAATAAAACTTAATATCGGCTTGTATTGTTATGAAGTTATTTCAAAAAAAAAGATGGTACATATACCAAATGCAAGTAAAAATAAAAAGTGGGGAAAAAACCAATTGGTTGGAATTGACATGATATCATATTTAGGTGCGCCAATTTTGTGGCCCGATAATAGCATATTTGGAACAATTTGTATTTTAGATTCAAAAGAAAGAAACTATTCTACAAAATTGACCAAACTGATCATTCAATTTAAAGATTTAATTGAAGCCGATTTAAAATATATAGTGTATGAGTATGAAACCAAAAAGAGAGTGATAAACCAAATAATACAATCTTCGGAAGATAAAATACTTAAAAACGAAGAACTTTTAAACGAAGTTGGAAATATTGCCAAAATAGGGGGCTGGGAAATGGATCTTATAGCAAGAAAGGCCTACTGGACAAAAGGCACATACGATATAGTGGAAATAGAATATGATAAACCAATACCAGGCCCTGATGAACATATTAGTTATTATCTGCCTGAATACCAGAAAATTGTTGAAAAATCAATGCATGACCTAATTGAAAACGATATTTCATTAAATTTTGATGCTAAATTAAAAACGGCTAAAGGTAATATAAAATGGTGCCGGGCGCTTGGTAAGGGCATACGAAAAGATGGAGTATGTATTAAAGTATTCGGAACATTTCAGGATATTACTGAAATGAAAGAAGCTGAATTGGCACTAAAAGAGAATGAATTAAAAGTAAAAGAAAAAAATGAAGAATATTTAACAATTAATGAAGAACTAAGGGAAAGTTATGAAAGAATTCAGCAAATAAACAAAGAGCTTCTAAATGAAAAAAATAAGCTTCAAAATTATTTAAATATAGCTGAAGTGATGTTTGTAGCTATAAATAATAAAGGTGAAGTAGACTTAATTAATAAAGAAGGATGTAAAATATTAGGTTACAAAAAAGAAAAAGAAATAATCGGAAAAAGTTGGTTTGACAACTTTCTGCCCGAAAGATTAAGAAAAGAAGTTAAAGAAGTATTTAAAAAAGTGATTTCCGGAGATATTACATCGGTTGAATATTATGAAAATCCAATACTGAATAGAAAGGGTGAAGAGAGGTTGATGGCTTGGCATAACACAATAATAAAAGATGCTAATGGAAATATTATTACTTCACTAAGTTCCGGAGAAGATATTACCGAACGTAAAAAAGCCGAAAAAGCGCTTAAGGAACAAAATAAAGAATACCAGGCATTGAATGAAGAATATATGGCACAAAACGAAGAATTAATCGAAAGTATTGAGCGACTGCAAAAATTCAATATTGAACTTGGAGAAGCCAAAAAGAAAATAGAAGAAAGTGAAGAAAGATACCGGAAATTGTTCAACCTGGCACAAGAAGGCATATGGGTGATTGATGCAGACTCAATAACAACTATGGTTAATAACAGTATGGCAAAAATGTTGGGTTATAATATTGGTGAAATGACTGGAAAACATTTATTCTCATTTATGGATGAAAAAGGAATTAGGATTGCAAGTGAAAATTTGGAACGACAAAAAAAAGGAATAAGCGAACAATTCGATCTTGAGTTTATTCACAAAAAAGGGAAACGTATTCATACAACTATCGGAACTGCTCCAATTACAGACGAAAAAGGGAAGTATTACGGGGCCATTGGCGGAGTAATGGATATTACTGAGAAAAAGCAAAACCAGCAAAATATATACAATGCTGTCATTCACGCTGAAGAAGAAGAACGGAGCAGGGTAGCCAAAGACCTTCATGATGGGGTACTACCGGTACTTTCAACACTTAAATTATACCTCCAGTCACTGTATGACAGCAAAGAGAAGAAATTACGAAGCACATTAATGACTAAAGTTAATGAAACCATTAATGATGCTATTGCAAGCATTAAAGAAATATCGAACAATTTAAGTCCTCATGTGTTACATAATTTTGGTTTGATATCAGCGCTTCAAACTTTTATTGCCAGAATTACTGAAGTTAAAAATATTAAAATCGACTTAAAATATAATTTTGAAAGCCGGTTTTATGAGAATATCGAAATTAGTTTATACAGGGTACTTATTGAATTAATAAACAATACAATTAAGCATGCTATGGCTTCTGCCATATTAATTGTTTTAAATAAAAAAAATGGAATTCATCTTCATTATGAAGATAATGGAAAAGGTTTTGATTATGTGCAGGTTACAAAAAATAAAAATGGCATGGGCCTGTTTAATATGAAAAACAGAATTGAATCAATAAATGGCGAAGTAACTATAATAAGCAGTTCAGGAAAGGGGACAAAAGTTGATATTCTAATTCCATTACATGAATAAACCGGGAAATAAAATAATAATTGTTGACGATCATGAACTTTTTAGGGATGGGTTAAAATTCTTTATAACACAAATTACCGGTATGGAAGTTATTGGAGAAGCGGCTAACGGTAAAGAATTTTTAAACATACTTGAGTATTTGGCTCCTGACCTGGTTTTAATGGATATTTCTATGCCTGAAATGGATGGAATACAGGCAACAGAACTCGCGTTGAAAAAATTTCCAAATCTAAAAATAATTGCCATATCAAGCTTTGGTGACGAAATATACTATACAAAAATGATAAAAGCCGGAGTATCAGGTTTTGTAATAAAAGATTCCGGTAAAAATGAATTAGAAAAAGCAATAAGTGCCATTTTAGATGGAAAAAATTACTTTTCAAAAGATTTACTTCAGAAAATTGTTATTAAAAAAGGTAATCTCTTAACTTCTGCTACTTTCCATCAAAAGATAAATCTTACTAAAAGGGAAAAAGATGTACTGGCACTAATTTGTCAAGGTTATTCAGATATTGAAATTGCTAATAAATTATATCTTAGTTCTAAAACTATTAACAATTATAGAACACATCTTTTATCGAAAACAGCAACTAAAAACGCTGCAAACCTGGTAATGTTTGCCATTAAAAACGGACTTATTGAAATATAAATAGTAGTAATTCAAACAATTTTAGAATAGATATTTTAAAAATTGGTTTTTCCCATTTTATGGTATAACACTTTTTGGCACTAATTACTATAACGAAATTGGGTATTTTCCGCAAATCATATTGAGTAAACATATCATCTTTTTAATGTTTTTACCTCTTGATTTACCTATTGTTATTACCATACATTTACATAAATATTTTAGTTTGTTAGAAATGGGGCAGAATAAGCTCAAAATTATGGTAGTTGATGATAATGATACCTTCAGAGAAGGAATAAAATTCTACCTTGAAAATATCTTATCACTTGAGGTAATTGGTTTACTGAAAGACGGACAAGATTTTCTTGA
>CAZWGG010000536.1:0-4277 GCA_964633305.1 uncultured Bacteroidales bacterium | reverse complement strand
TTAGAATTTATTACAAAAAAACATAAATATTTTTCAAAATAACGATTAAATGACTATATGTTTGAGAGATATAGAAAGCAACGATGCGCTAATTGAGGTTAAGAAGATAACCAAATCAATAAATTCAGACAATTGGAGAAAAAATATAAAAATAAATATCGAACCGGCAAGGATGCAGAATTGCGATTACGGGTAGTGTGGCAAATATTATATAACAATTTGTACACGAGGAAAAGAATTTTATTTTGGTGAGATAGCGATTGCCGTGAGGTTGTCTTCTATGTTGAAAACCAAGCCTCGAATTCTTACCCCAATAATATAGAACTATTAACTCTCGAATCCCTTGTAAGTTTCGCTTAAAGAGTCAATACCTCGACATTTTTTTATAACTTCACAATTAGAAACTAACTAACCGATTTTTATTTCATGAATCAACTGAAAAACACAATTTGTTCATCTCAGATGATGGTAATGTTGGCATGCCTGTTATTGCCCCCAATATTATTACAAGCCACGGAAACGTCCCTGGTGTCCCGGAAAGCGGGCAAAGGAGCATTCTCTTTGGCCAATTGCTCAATCATGTACGACGAAGCCGATTTCACAGCAGTGAAGAAAACCACACATCTTTTTGCCAGGGATATTGAGGCGGTTACCGGTATACGTCCAGAAGTGATAACCAAAGATGCCCATGGAAGTGTCATCCTGCTGGGAACTGTAGGAAACAGCACTCTTATTGATCAGCTTGTATCCGAAGGTAAATTAGATGTCTCAGGCATTAAGGGTGGTTGGGAACAATTTACAATCCAATGTTTGCAAAATCCACTACCGGGTATAAAGCAGATACTTGTCATTGCAGGAAGTGACCGTAGGGGAACGTCTTACGGGGCTTTTACCATTAGCGAAGCCATGGGTGTTACGGCATGGGAATGGTGGGCAGATGTGCCTGTAAAAAAGCAGAACCAATTATACGTAGTAAAGGACTCCACATCTAAAGCCCCTTCCATTAAATACCGCGGTATTTTCATTAATGACGAAGACTGGGGGCTTAAACCATGGTCATCTAACAATTATGAAAAAGAATTGGGAGACATCGGTCCCAAAACATATGCCCGGGTTTGTGAGTTGTTACTCCGGCTAAAAGGAAATATGTTTGCCCCAGCCATGCACAGTTGCACGGGAGCTTTCTATTCCCATGCCAAAAGCAAACTGGTTGCCGATGAATATGGTGTCATCATCACAACTTCCCATTGCGAACCGTTGCTTTTCAATAATGCCTCTAAATTGGAATGGGACAGCGAACGTGATGGAGAATGGAACTATGCCACCAACAAAGATATTATCCTTAAAAAACTGGATAACCGTGTGCGCGAAGTATCTTCCTATGAGAATATCTACACCGTTGGAATGCGTGGCTTGCACGACGAAGGAATGAGGGGAAACCTTTCCGAATCGGAAAAGGTAAACATCTTAGCCCAGGTAATGTCCGACCAGCGCGATATCCTCCAAAAGTATCTGCACAAACCGGCAAACGACATTCCCCAAATATTTGTTCCTTACAAAGAAACGTTAGGCATTTATGAGTTAGGATTGCAAGTCCCGAAAGATGTTACCCTGGTTTGGGCGGATGACAACTACGGTTACATCAAACGCTTGAGCAATCAGGAAGAACAGGAACGCAGTGGTGGTTCAGGTGTATATTATCACGCTTCCTATTTAGGCCCTCCTCATGATTATTTATGGCTATGCACCACTCCACCTGTGCTGATGTATGAAGAGTTGAAAAAAGCATATAATACAGGGGCGGATCGATACTGGCTGGTTAATGTAGGCGACATCAAACCGGCCGAGTTGTTTATACAAACGTTCTTTGACTTTGCCTGGGATGTTGACCGTTATGATTTTGCAAGCATCAACTGCCATCAAAGCCAATTCCTTGCTCACATATTCGGAAGCAACTATGATACGACATTCCAGGATATTCTTGATACATATTATCGGCTTGCTTGGAGCCGTAAGCCTGAATTCATAGGATGGGAACGTGAGTGGGATGCCAAAGAATTCAGCGAAATATCCAATACCGAATATTCATTCCGGAACTATAACGATGCCCAGCAACGCCTGGCTGATTATCAACGGATTTCGGATTTAGCTAATAAAATCCTCCATAAATTGCCAGAAAATCATCGTCCGGCGTTTTTCGAGATAGTGGGTTATCCAGTTATGGGTTCTTATCAGATGAACCGCAAATTTCTCCTTGCCCAACTCAGCAATGAACAGGTAAAAGAAAATAATTTTGCCGCTGCCAACTGGGCAGCTGAGCAAGCCAAAGCAGCTTACGATAGTATTAATAGCCTAACCAAGATATACAACACCATGCTAAACGGGAAATGGAATAATATGATGATGCTTGCTCCCGGTTGGGTGGCCAAATACCAGAATATGCCTAAGGTAGTTCATATCAAGGGGGCAGGCAGCACACCCGTCGATTTAGCCCCTCAGAAAAGTAAAAACCAATTAGAAGGTTGCACGGTCATTGACTTGAGAAAATTTAAGAATAAAATTGTCAAGAAAGGTCACACCCTTCGTTTAATAGAAGGCATAGGCTACGATTGGAATGCCATTCTACTGGGTGAGGCTATTGAACAAACAACAGATCCGAAAAACCTCAACGGATCCCGCTTTGAATATGAATTTTCGGGAGTAAACACCGATTCTGTCACCGTGTATGTTTACAGTGTACCTTTCTTCCCGCTTTATAAAGGCAAAAGCACCCAATTCGGTATTTCGGTGGATGAACAGCCTCCATTCATTGCTAAAAATGAACCCAAAGAATTTTCCAAACCTTGGAAAGACCAGGTGCTTCAAAATAGTGCCGTTGCAGTGGCCAAATTTTCCATAAAACAAACCATCAGAAAGCACACCCTTACGTTAACTTGCGGTGACCCCGGTATCATTATCCAGCGCATTGTCATCGATTGGGGTGGCTTGAAAGACACTTATGTTGGCCCTAGCGTTGCTTTGAACGAATAAATTGTGAAATTATGACTTGAGGGGCATTGCTAATTGAAACAAAAGCGGTAACATGGATTGACGACGGCAAAGGGGAAGAAGCCTTGTTGATGGCAGATTGCAAAACTCAGCTAGCTTTTACTTTATAAAAAAGTCCAGGTGCTTAAAATGGTGTTTGTTTTTTTTTTATGTCATATATCTTTACACTCTGTTATTTCTTCTTTAGAGTGTAAAAGGAATTTTATACTTCATAAGCGAAACACATATAGTCAATTCGAATTAAATATATCAAAAATTATATAATAAAATGAAGAAAGTATTAATAGAATGTTTAAAAAAAGCAGGTAAAATTCAAAAGGATAATATTCTAAAAATTGAAAGTATAAAGTTAAAGGATAAAATTAGTAGTATAGTGACTGATGTTGATTTTAAATGTGATAAAGTTATTATTGATATAATTAATAAGAATTATCCAAATCACAATATCCTAACAGAAGAAAATGGCTTTTTAAATAAAAATTCCAATTTAACTTGGGTAATTGATCCGCTGGACGGGACTTCAAATTATGCAGCAGGATTACCTTGGTTTGGAGTCTTAATATCAGTATTAGACAATGAAACACCTATAATCTCCGGAGCTTACTTGCCTACCTCAGATCAATTATATTTTGCAGAAAAAGGTAAAGGTTCTTTTTTAAATGGTGATAAATTAACAATTAAAGAAAAAAATCTTAAAAATTCATTATCTGCTTTTTCTACAGATTATACAGACGATATTGAATACTTAAACAAGGGTATGAAAATTTATAAGTTTTTGTTAAATAATAGCAGAAATGTTCGATCAACAAATTGCTTACTTGATTTACTTTATATTCCGGAGAATAAATACGGATGTTGTATAAATATGTTTAATGGTATATGGGACATAGCAGCACCATACTTACTAATTGAGGAAGCAGGAGGGGTATTAAAAGATTTAGATAATAATGATATTTTATTTGAACCCAATGCTAATATGCTTAATAAAAATTATCCAATAGTTGCAGGGTCAAGAATGATAGTGGAAGATATCATCTGTAAATTGCTTGTTAGTTAGTGAATTAAAACTTTATTATCCATAATCTTTAAAGCTGGAACCGTCCATTAAGGTGTCTGTTCAGGAACTCTTTTTACTTTTATTCATTATTACTCTTGCAATAAGATATAAAAGTACAAGTAAAGCAAAAAAACGTGATATACGGCCAATGTAATCCCCGTGTTTTACATAA
>CAZWGG010000535.1:0-4278 GCA_964633305.1 uncultured Bacteroidales bacterium | reverse complement strand
AACAAGCATACAAACTTTCCCGTTGGATAATCTTTTTATTTCCACAGGTATTTCTTATAGCTTACTTAATTGGAGCAACCTTCTTTTCTTTAAAATTTGTAATTCTCATTTTCAGTTTAGTTAGTTTAGTTACTAAATATGGGATCAGAAAATATGAGAATCTAAAGATAGTACCTATTAATGAAGATATTCCCCCTTTTTCTTTTTTGGGAATGGTATTTATTAATATGAACCATGTTCCGGAATATGAACTTGAAAACATACTTGCGCATGAAAAAATCCATATCCGGCAACATCACACTGCAGATCTGCTTTTGGCCCAAGTGGCCACTATAATTCAGTGGTTTAATCCATTTGCATGGTTAACTAAAAATGCACTGAAAGCAACACATGAATATATTGCTGACAGGGCTGTTATTGATCAGGGTTTCAAACTGTTTGATTACAACGCTTTACTTCTTAAACACCTTTTAAGTAGCCAGACTTATGATTTGGCCAATAATTTTAATTTGAAACCAATTAAAAACAGAATCGCCATGTTAACAAAAACAAAATCAAAGAAGCTTACAAGCTTAAAAGCTTTGTTTGTTTCACCTATAGCCCTTGTTCTTGTCCTGTTGTTTTCTGAAATGACAGTTAAAGAACCGGGAGGTTTTAAACTAAATGTAAAGGAAATTATTGCAGGTAATCTTGCCTCAGAGGAATTAACCGGAATTTGGGAAAACATGAACAAAGATTCGTACGGAAGTATAATCTTATTTGAAAAAAATCAATTATCAATTCTGGATGGTTATTCCCAAGTTAATAGTTTTCCTCTGCAAGTTACAGGCAATAAGTTGATCCTTTCATCAGAAACAAGCCTTAATTATAAACTGGTGGATCATGAACTGACCATTTGTTGGAATAATAAGGAGTATAGTAAATTCAAGAAAACAAGCTTTAAAAACTCAATGGAATTTTTTCTTTCCCGGAAGGGGATAAAAATTGACTTGCCAAATATTTCTAATCACAAGACAATTGATGCCCCGGATCTTACTTTCCAGTTGTACCTTACCAATACTCCTAACCCGGGAGGTAAAGCCATATTATATTATAATAACGAAAAAGTTAATTTTTCAGATATCGCGGATATTGTAAAAACCAAACGGGCATCATTAAAAAAATTTGATATACCTAAGCTTACTGCTGAATTATATATAGATAAGGATGTACCAATGGGAGAGGTATATAAGTTAAAAACCGAGTTAAGAAAAAGTAATTCTCTTAAAATCGGATACGCTGTACTTCCTGCTTCAAAAGAGGTATCGTCTTTATTATACCATAGCCAGGGCTTTTTACTTAAATTGCCTCCATTGGATGCAGAAGAATTAAGTACGGGGCAATTGCGAAAACAAAATATTTCTATTCTGGAAATTGATCTTACACAAAAAAATTTAACTCCATCAAACGTTCATGAAAATGTCAAAAAATTTGTAATGGAAACAGAAAAGGGAATAGTCATACTGCAGTACAATAACCAGACTCCTTATAAAGAATACCTGGAATCATTGGATATGGCATTTACTGCATACTATGATCTTAGAGATAAGAAGTCAAAGGAATTGTACAATATACCTTACGACGAATTAGGGATGAAACAACAAAAAGAAATTCAAAAGATTTACCCTATAATGGTAGTCCAAAAAAATAAAGATGTCAAGTAATCTGACCTATTCAGGCTAAAAAGCTATGAAGATATCTCAAAAGACTATTATTATTATCATCTTGTAAAAAAATAGGCTTTTGAGATATCTCGTTTTTATGAGTACAGATGTTATTTCACCAAAAACTTATAAATAATTGTAGTTTCATACTTCTCCCCGGGATTTAAAACAGTGCTTGGAAAATTATCACGATTAGGAGAATCGGGGAAATGCTGGGTTTCAAGACAAAATGCACTCCTGTGCTCATACGGTACACCATTTTTCCCTATTTTGCTTCCATCTAAAAAATTACCTGTATAGCATTGCAAACCAGGTTCGGTGGTATATACTTCCAAAACACGTCCTGATTCAGGATCTTCAGCCCTGGCCGCCAATATCATATCATTACCGGGCTGGTTTAGCACCCAATTATGATCATACCCTTTCCCATTTTCTATTTGTTGGTCATCATCATCAATTCTATCTCCTATAGCAGTTGGCGTTCTGAAATCCATTGGAGTTCCCGCTACATCACGTAATTCACCGGTTGGTATTAATGTGCTGTCAACAGGAGTAAACTTATCGGCATTAATCATGAGGATTTGGTCGAGAATATCACCCGAATCATGACCTGCCAAATTAAAATAAGCATGGTTAGTAAGATTAACAATGGTAGGAGCATCGGTTTCGGCAAAATAATCAATTTTTAATTCATTGTTATCATTTAACGAATAAATTACTTTAACAGATAAATTTCCGGGGTATCCTTCTTCCCCGTCTTTACTCAAATAAGTTAGCACTAACGTATCTTTTGTGTTTTTCTTTACATCCCAAACCACCTTATCAAACCCTTTTTCACCGCCATGTAATGAATTAGGGGCATTATTTGCAGGTAATGTATATTCTACACCGTTGAGCGTAAATTTTCCATTTGCTATTCTATTGCCATACCGGCCTATTAAAGCACCAAAATAACTCGAATCAGTTACAAACCCGCCAATCGAATCATATCCGGTAACCACATCGGCAAAATTACCTTCTTTATCAGGAACCCAAAGAGAGACAATACGTCCGCCAAAATTTGTTATTTGTATTAATACACCATTTTTATTTTCAAGATTGTAAAGCCCAACAGGTTTGCCATCTATGGTGGTTTCAAATTTTGAAGGATCGAGTCCAACGACTTTATCTCCTGATGGTTCACAACTTGAAAGGAATAGAATACAAAAAACAGCCATGTTAAATAATCCAATAAATACAACTTTTTTCATCTTTTCAATTTGTTTTAAGGTTAATTTGACTGTTAAAATAAGCATTTTTTAGGTACTATGTTCCTTTTTAAATTTTTTATTTTTATGACAGTCAACACTAACATTTAAAAATCTATAACCAAATAAAAACGTTTAACCAGGTTTACTACGAATTTTCATTATCCAACGGCCTAATGATCAGCTCTTTTTCTTTTACGGTTACCTGTACGGTAGTACCTGATTTAAAACCGGCTTCTTCCAGCCATACACCACTTAGTTTTAAACTGGGTACTTGCCTGGTTTTGTGATAAGCCCGCGGACTAAGTTCAGATTGCAGTGTAAGTTCGCGATGGTGTTCTTTAGGCATTTTCAAATTAAGTATTTATTAAATCCATATCTGTTTCAAATATAATACATAAGATCAAATACGAATAATTCATTATGTACTTTTTTTATAAAGTTGTATTTAGTTGTTAATCCTGTAAAGAATCATTGTATTTTTTTAAGGATAATTATTCTCCTTACGCAATCTGCGCCGGCACAGCAAGTAAAAATTTTTCAATTTAATTTGTAAAATTTAGTATTATAGTATGAATTTTATTATAGGCGAAAAAGAAAATAATATTCCGGAATTAAAATATTATAATTAAATTAAAGGATACACATTTTATATATATATTTTTTTATATTGCCGAATATTTTTAAATCTGAAGTTTTGAGTAAAATGAAACAAACACTTACCGTCATTTTTATTTTTATTTCTCTGGTTATAATAGGATGCGACAACAAGAAAAAAGAAAAGAAGGATGATATATCCATTGAATCTGGAGTTATTACAGGAGAATACACGATACCGGGCTGTCCTGGATGGCTCAATAATGCTGTATTTTACCAAATATATCCACAAACTTTTTATGACACCGACGGCGATGGAATTGGTGATTTGCCCGGTATCATCGAAAAATTAGATTATGTAAAAAGCCTTGGTGTTGATGGAATATGGATAAATCCTTTTTTCGAATCGCCATTTAATGATGCGGGTTATGATATATCAGATTATTATAAAGTTGCTCTCAGGTACGGAACAAATGATGATGCAAAAAAAATGTTTGATGAAGCTGAGGGCCGGGGATTAAAAATATTATTCGATTATGTTATAAGTTACACCAGTATCGAGCACCCGTGGTTCCAAGAATCGGCCAAACAGGAAAAGAATAAATATTCAAACTGGTATATATGGACGGACAATACCTGGGTAAACCCGCCTGATGCTTATAAAGATGCCTTTATTAAAGGATACAGCAGGAGGAACGGCCAGTTTATGCGCAACTTTTACTGGAGCCAGC
>CAZWGG010000534.1:0-4284 GCA_964633305.1 uncultured Bacteroidales bacterium | reverse complement strand
ATAGGCAAGAATAAAATTCTTTGGAAGATTTACTCCATAAATAGGTAAATTTAATTTGTGAGCAACAGAGAGATAAATTATTGCCAGAGAAATAGGATTACCTCTTTTTGTTTCTATAACTTGGTTAATATAGGAATTTTGGGGGGAATAAAAGTTGGATGAATTCCTTTTGAATTTATGTATATCAAAAATAATATAATTTAGAATCTTTATTTTTTCTAAAGCTGTAAAGTTATTATTAATCTCAAGCCATACATTTTTTTTAATTTTTTCTATTTCATTGTCAATATATTGAAAATCAATGGTTGCAAACTGAAATTGAGCCAAATAAAAAGCTCCCTCAAGTATATAATCAGCCCCTTTTTTAATCCAGTTCTTAAGATTCTCTTTGGTAGAATTAAATTGAATATTCTGAATTACTGTTTCCAATCTTTCGTGCAAAATGTTATCAAGCGTTTTTTCCCAGGCTTTTTCTAACTCGGGAATTATTTCCAGCCCTTGTTTCATCAAATTTGTTGAAACAGCATCTAACACTTCGGCGTCCGAATCATCTAATAATGAAATAAGGGCTTTTATTTCTTTAATATCAACAGGCATATCTTTTATTTTGGTTATTATAAAATATTGATAAAGAGCTCTATATTACATTAAATAACAATTATAAAATCAGTAAATATTAATTAGGAACCACTATTTACTAAATTAGTCACAAAAATATTTATAGCATGATTAATTGGCAATTTTATATATTAACAATTGTTAATAATGGTATTTTGAAAGTTTTGTATATTTGGGCAAATTTTACCTTGCTATGATACAAAGAATGCAGTCAATATATTTGTTTTTGGTAGTATTACTTATGTTTTTTATCTTGATTTTTCCAATTGCAGTTCTTATTATACAGGATGAAACAGTTATTCGTTTTTTCAGCTATAGTGTTAAAAGGATTGTTAATGAAGAAAGTATAAAAGTATTTTCAACATTTCCTATTTTTATACTGGCATTAACAATTGGTATAATAAATTTTTATAACATATTCCTTTTTAAAAAAAGAATTAAACAAATGCGAATTTGTGTGTACAATATGCTGTTGATGGTAGGAATGATCGTTCTAATTCTGTATTACTTCAACGTAATAAGAAACACTTTTGAAATAACATATTACTCTTTTAAAATTATCATGGTGTTACCTATTATTACCATCATCCTTAATATTTTGGCCTATAGAGGAATTAGAAGGGATGAGTTGTTGGTTAAATCTTATGAACGCTTAAGGAAAAAATAGTATACCTATTTGATTATTTCGATGTGTTCTTGATCGGTAATTTTTTCACAATAACGACATTTAAGCTTTACTTCTTTTTTTACTACTACATCAAATTTTGTGATAATTTTTTCATCGTTAGTAATACACTTGGGATTCATACATTTAACTATGCCAATAATCTCATCAGGAACCTCAACTATTTTTTTTTCAACTACTTCATAATTTTTTATAATATTCAGTTTGGCCTCTGGAGCAACTAAAGCAATTTTGTTTATTTCCTTATCTTTAAAAAATATGTCAGCAAGTTTAATTATAGCTTTATGCTTTAGTTTTTTACTTACCAAATTCGAGCCAAAAGTCATTGTTTTATCAATTTTATCTAATCCTAATATTGAAATAACTTTAAAAAGACTTTTAGCCTGGATATGATCAATTACTGTCCCATCTTTTATTGCCCGTACTTCAAGTATTTTATCTTTCATTGTAATAGTAATTTCAAGTCAAACCTAAGCATGCAGTAATAATTGCCTGTCTCACAAAAATCCCGTTTCTTGCCTGGTCAAAATAATAGGCTTTTGGATTTACATCCACGTCCTGGTCAATCTCATTAACCCTGGGCATAGGATGTAATACTTTCATAGTTGGTTTTGTTTTCTTTAGCATGTAATTTCTTAATACATAGGCATTTTTGGTCTTTTCATATTCAATCGGGTCTGAAAATCGTTCTTTTTGAACCCTTGTCATATAAATTATATCTGCTACTGAAATGATATCTGTAAAGTCCTTGTGTTGATAATATTTCAAGCCAAGATTATCAATAAACAATTTATATTCTTCAGGTATTTTCAGTTCATCGGGTGAAATAAAGTTAAAAGTAGTGTTAAACTTAGACATAGCCATTAGCAATGAATGGACTGTACGGCCGTATTTAAGATCACCAACCATAAATATATTCAGGTTGTCCAGTTTTCCCTGGGTTTTTTTAATGGAATATAAATCGAGCAGGGTTTGAGTTGGATGCTGATTAGCACCGTCACCTGCATTAATTACAGGCACAGAGGCAATTTCACTGGCAAATCTCGCGCTTCCTTCAAGTGGATGGCGCATAACAATTAAATCACAATAATTACATACAATCTTAATAGTATCGTATAAAGTTTCTCCTTTTGTAACACTTGATGAGTTTGTATCACTAAATCCAATTATTTTCCCCCCAAGTTTGTTTATTGCACTTTCAAAACTTAACCGGGTACGAGTTGATGGCTCAAAGAATAATGTTGCGATTACTTTTGAATTTAATAAATTCTGGATAGGATTTTTTTCAAATTTTTCGGCCAGTTGAAGTATTTTTAAATATTCCTCTTTGCTATAGTCATTGATTGATACAAGACTTTTGTTCTTCATTATATAAATAAGGTTTATCTAAATCCAAGTAAAGATACTTAAGTTATTGACTCAAGTAAATAGGTGTTGATATTAATTGATAACTTTTATTAAAAATTTAGAAGTCCGAATTAATCTTTTGAGTTCAAACTTTAAGCTTAAGCCTGTGTTTCGTTTTGTTGTAAAATAAAACCTATGTCACCATAAGTCTTGATCTTTCCCGTAAATTGACCGGTTAGGCTTTTTCTTATTTGGATTTTAAAATAGCACATTTCCTCAAACCTTTGCGAAAGAATAGTACTGTTATACATATTTAACAGACGAATGATATCATTGGTATACTTATAATCAAAACTGAGTTCTATTGTATCGGTAATGGTTTTTTCAATAATCTTGGCATTCTTCAGGGAATCGGTTGCAGCTAATTTATAAGCGTTTATTAACCCGCTTGTTCCCAGAAGGATCCCTCCAAAGTATCTAACAACTACAATAAGGATATTCGTTAGTTCGTATGATACAATCTGTCCATATATAGGTCTTCCTGCCGTTCCCGAGGGTTCCCCGTCATCATTTAATCTGTGTAATTCATCGGTTACGCCAATTCGGTAAGAATAGCAGTGATGCCTGGCACTGTGGTATTTTTTTTTTAATTCAACCAGTATTTTTTTACATTCTTCTTCTGATTCAACAGGGTATGCATAAGAAAAAAATTTACTCGCTTTATCTTTAAAGAAGCCTTCAGATAATGCTGCAATTGTTTTATAACTATCCTGTTGCATGCAGGTATTATTTTTGGTTTAAACTGGTTTCAAAAAAACTTAATAATTGCCATGTAATGGCTTTTTTGCAAACTTACAAAATATAATCCGTTAGGATTATGAAATTTATATTTTCTGCTCATGGTTTGCAAGATAATAACCATTTTTTAAGAGCTTATGCTTTCTAAAAAACAAAAAAGCACCAGTAGACACTGGCGTTAGTTTTTGTTTTGTTCAATAACACACAATGTAAATTCCCCTATTTTCTGTAATAGTCTTATATTCATTTTGCCAAGGCTTATGATACTTATTTTCACCTCAGCAGTAAATGATACTTCGGGCAGGTAGTTATGTTGGACTATGTATTGTTACGCGCCAGTGTTTTAGAAGTAAGATTAACTATTTGCCAATAATACAAATTAAAATTTAAGTTTTTTTTCAATTTCTTCAATCTGTCCTTTAAAATGCCGGTCTGTTTCCAGGAGATTGTTTACAGTTTTACATGCATGTAAAACCGTTGCATGGTCTTTTCCTCCTATTTGTGAACCTATGGTGGCAAGTGAAGCCTTTGTAAGGCTTAGAAAAAAACATGGCCACCTGGCGGGCTTGTACTATTTCTCTCTTCCGTGTTTTTGACTGAATTGAATCAGAGGGAATTTCAAAATAATTACAGACCACCTTTTGAATATAGTCAATAGATACCTCACGTTTTGTGTTTTTTATGAGCTTATCAATCATTTCTTTAGCCAAATCAAGCGTAATTTCTTTTTTATTGAGTGTTGACTGGGCTAACAGTGAAATCAGCGCTCCTTCTAATTCTCTGATATTATCTGTAATATGAGTGGCGATATATTCAACTACATCATCAGATAGTTC
>CAZWGG010000533.1:0-4284 GCA_964633305.1 uncultured Bacteroidales bacterium | reverse complement strand
CAAAAGTACCCTGTACTTTATGCAGTACATTGATTAGTTCTCCGGGATCGTTGTTAAAAGATTTACAGATGTCTTTTATTCTTTCCACATCTCCTTTTTTAAGCTCAACCTTTATATTTGACATATTGTAATGTTTTCAGTTACAAAATAATGATAGTTATATGTATATTATTTTTTTACTTTTATCAACGTAGTGTGTATGTAGAAGTTTGTGTGATTTATCACTTAGCGGCTTTCCCAGGAATTCATCATATAATTTGATAATATAGGGGTTTTCATGTGATTTTCTTATTGCTTTATTGGCATCTTCACGGTAAATAGCTTCCATTCGTTTCTTAAGTATATCTGTTTTTCCGTGATGCAGGGGCTGTCCTCCCCCTCCTATACATCCGCCCGGACAGGCCATAATCTCGATGGCATGAAACTGGTTTTCACCTTTGCGTATACCCTCGAGCAATTGTCTTGCCTTACCAAGTCCATGGGCAATTCCAATATGTATTGGTGTACCGTTAAAATCAATTGTAGCTTGTCTTATTCCGTCCATTCCTCTAAGTTGAGTAAAATCTACTTTTTCAAGATTTTTTCCCGTATATAATTCATAAGCCGTACGTACGGCAGCTTCAATTACGCCACCGGTAGTACCAAAAATCACTCCGGCACCTGTTGATTCCCCAAGGGGAGCATCAAAATCGTCATCAAGTAATGAGATAAAATCAATATTTGCCCGTTTAATCAGATGGGCGAGCTCCCTGGTTGTTATTGAATAATCAACATCAGGATTACCTTCCACTTTAAACTCATCGCGCTGGCATTCGTATTTTTTTGCCAGGCATGGCATAATTGATACGACAACAAGGTCTTCCCTGCAGGTATTGATCTTTTGTGCAAAATAACTTTTTGCAATAGCACCGAACATTTGTTGTGGCGACCTTGCTGTTGAAGGAATATCCAACATGTCGGCAAATTGAGATTCAAAGAAATTGACCCAACCCGGGCAACACGATGTAAGTATCGGGAGCTTGATATTTTTATTCCCTTTAAGGTATTTAGACAGCCTGTCAAGTAATTCTGTCCCTTCTTCCATAATCGTTAAGTCAGCTGCAAAATCGGTATCAAAAATATAGTTAAAACCTAGCCTTCGTAATGCAGATACCATTTTCCCGGTTACAAGCGTTCCGGGTTGTAATCCAAAGGCTTCCCCCAAAGCTGCCCTTACCGCGGGGGCCGTTTGAACAACAACAGTTTTTGCCGGGTTAGAGAGGTCTTGGATAAGCCTGTTTGTATGGTCTACCTCGGTTAAAGCCCCTGTTGGACAAACGGCAACGCATTGTCCGCAATATGTACAGGTTGAATCTTCCAAATCCATTTCAAAAGCCGGGGCCACTACAGACATAAACCCCCTGTTTATGGCAGATAATGCCCCTACTGTTTGAAATTCATTGCACATGGTTTCACACCTGCGGCACATAATGCATTTATCCATTTCTCGTATGATTGATGGAGAAAAATCGGTTTTATAAGTTGACATTTCTGCAATATCCTGGTCAGGAATTTCCCTTATTCCTAATTTCATTGCCATACTTTGTAAGTCACAGTTTCCTGATTTGGTGCATACCAGACAATCTTTCGGATGATCGGACAGAATAAGTTCCATTACCACTCTCCGGGCATTCAAAACACGAATAGAATGTGTATTCACAACCATCCCATCTGCAACCTCTGTTGAACAAGAAGGTGCAAGGTTTCTTCTTCCTTCAACTTCAACAACACAAATCCTGCAACCTCCCGGTTTATGTTCAATTTTGATATCGGTGAGATCCATGTAGCAAAGAACCGGAATGTCAATATCTGCCTTTTTTGCTGCTTTATATATAGTAGTTCCTTTTTCTACTTCAACTATTTTATTATCAATTGTAAGTTTTATCCTTTCCATAATTCCAATTATTAATGAACAATTACTGCATTGAACTTACATCTTTCAATGCATGCCCCACATTTTATGCAAAGCTTTGTATCGATATTATGAACTTCTTTACGTTCACCCGATATTGCCCCTACCGGGCAAGCCCTTGCACAGGCAGTGCAGCCTACACAATTTTCAGGTACTATTTCATAAATAACCAAGGCTTTACATACACTTGCCTCACATTTTTTATCGATAACATGGGCTTCATATTCGTGCCTAAAATTATTGATGGTGGATAACACCGGATTTGGAGAGGACTGTCCTAATCCGCACAACGAAGTATCTTTTATAACTGTACCAAGGTTTATAAGTCTTTCAATATCTTCCTTTTTCCCGTTTCCTTTACATATTTTTTCAAGAATTTCATATAACCGTTTATTGCCTATACGGCAAGGTGAGCATTTACCGCAGCTTTCTTCCACGGTAAAGTCGAGAAAAAACTTGGCCACATCAACCATACAATCATCTTCATCCATTACCACCATTCCGCCAGATCCCATCATAGAACCTACAGCAATGAGGTTTTCATAATCAATTGGAGTATCAAGATGTTTTTCTGTTAAACAACCTCCTGATGGGCCACCTGTTTGAACAGCTTTAAATTTTTTTCCATTTTTTATTCCCCCTCCAATTTCATATATTACTTCTCTTAATGTAATACCCATAGGAACTTCAATAAGTCCCACATTATTAATTTTACCTGCTAATGCAAATACTTTTGTCCCTTTTGACTTTTCTGTGCCAATACTACTGAACCATTTTGCCCCTTTAAGAATGATAACGGGAATGTTAGCAAAGGTTTCAACATTATTTACATTGGTTGGTTTGCCCAAATAACCAGCTTCGGCTGGAAAAGGTGGCTTTAAAGTAGGCTCGCCACGACTGCCTTCCATGGAATGGATCAATGCGGTTTCTTCCCCGCAAACAAATGCCCCGGCCCCGTATCGCAGTTCAATATCAAAGTCGAAGTTGGTTTCAAAAAGATTGTTGCCAAGTAAACCACACTCCTGGGCCTGTTTCATGGCTATTTTCAGTCTGTCAATAGCTAAAGGATATTCTGCCCTGATATATATTAATCCTTTTGTTGCGCCAATACAATACCCGCATATAGCCATGGCTTCGATAACCGAGTGAGGGTCACCCTCGAGTATCGAACGGTCCATAAAAGCCCCGGGATCACCTTCATCGGCATTACATACAACATACTTTTGGCCACCATCATTTTTTCTTGCTAACTCCCACTTTAATCCTGTAGGAAATCCGGCGCCTCCCCTTCCTCTTAATCCTGAATCTTTAATTAATTGAATAACCTGTTCGGGAGTGCATTCGGTTAATACTTTTCCCAGTGCCTCATACCCATTATGTGCAATATAATCATCTATATTTTCGGGGTCAATTATTCCACTGTTCCGTAATGCAATACGTATCTGCTTTTTGGTATAACCTGTTTTCTTTCCCGATTTTTGATCGAAATACAGAAGCCGTTCAACCCTTTGGTCTTTTATAAGATGTTCTTCAACTATTTCCTTGATGTCATCTGGTCCAACACCAGCATATATGGTATTATCGGGTAAAATTTTCATCACTGGTCCCTTCCCGCAAAAACCAAAGCACCCGGTAGTCACCACATGTGTGAATTCATCAATTCCCTGGTTTCTGATTTCATTTTTTAGGCTTTCATAAACCCTTTCGCTTGCAGAGTCGCTGCAATTTGAACCCGTACAAACCAATAAGTGTATTTTTTTTTCAGACATATTATTGTATCATATCTTTTAACTATTATCAACCGGTTCGTAATTAACCGGGATTATCCCATCGACAAATTCACCGCTTTTTACATATTTTTCTATAATCATATCAGCTTTTTTTTCATCAACATAGCCGAAAATCACCGGATCCATTCCAGGAATTGTCACTTCTACAGTAGGTTCAGCATAACAATATCCCATGCAACCTGTTTTTGTAACCACGGCATCAATATTCCGCTTTTCCAGTTCATTTATAATAAAATCCATTATGTTTTTTGCCCCTGACGCAACAGAACAAGTAGCCATTGCAACTTTTATTTGAATTTTATTTTTCAAATGAATCGTATCATGCTTTTTATTTTCTTTCGAAGTAATTTCTTCGCGTTTTTCATACAAATTTTTGAGATTTTTAATTTTTGTCATAATAAACTGTTTTGTTGCACTTCATTTATCATATATGTGTAATTAAATTTACAATGAATAAACCACACTATTTATAATCTTGAAAATGATTTTAATTAGTGGCTGCGCGAAAACTCCAATTGCTGCGTTATGCTTGTCCGAAAACTG
>CAZWGG010000532.1:0-4291 GCA_964633305.1 uncultured Bacteroidales bacterium | reverse complement strand
TATTTTCAAGGCAAGAATAACGCAGTATTTGGCGTTTTCTTGCAAAGACTACTTATAATTTTCATTTCATACATTTTTCTATTCTTTTTATGCGCTAAGTCGTTCTGAATTATGACGAATAAAGGGGGAATTCGTTACAAAAAAATTGTTTTTTAACATAAGGAATTATCTTTTTGGTTCCTGATAGTTAGAAAATACGATTAATCCAGTATTGGTTAATGAAAAAACTCATTCATTTCTCTGACAATTTTATTTTTTTAGATTAAATTTAATACTGAATCGAGTTTGAAGAGAAAAAAGTTTGAATTCAATAACTTTAAATAATTTAGTAATGAAAAAATATATATTCTCAATCTTCGCCGTATGTTTACTTGTTGTATTCATTTCCTGCAACAAAAATTCGTCACAAAAAAAAGATTTTGCTACTAATGATGATTCAGAAGAAGTAGTTAACGAGTTAAAAGGAAGCAAAAAAGCTGCAAACTGCAGTGAATTTCTTGATCAATACGAAAAATGGGTTAACGAATATTTGAATTTGCTTGATGATTATATGAAAAATCCAACAGATCCGACTTTAGCCCAAAAATACTCGACTGTAGCACAGGAAGCTTCAAATTGGGCAGTACAATGGAGTAAATTATACACCTGTGTAGGTTCAAAAAAATACCAACAACGTTATGAAGAAATGGCAAAAAGAATTGAGAAAAAGGTAGAAGAAATGGGATTACAATAGAATTTAAATTGAGAACCAGTAATTAAACTTGAAAAGGAATATATTTTCAGGAAATATTGAGAATATACTTCCAATGTTCTCTTTAACAGAATAATTTGAAATTTCCTTATTTCTGAAGCGTCCTTGTGTCCAGACAAAATAAACGGTCGACCCCGGTTTGTATTCCCACCTGATAACCAGGTTCGACCTGAATTCAATATAATTAAAATCAGGATTGTCAATCGTATAATCAGGAGTTGTTATGTCGTTTATATAAATTGAGTATTCTCTTATATTTTCGTCATAGATCACAATATCCTCATTTAGGGGTAAAAACAATTTATTATAATCTGTTGCGAGTGGCTTCAATATATGCTTATAGTTGAAATATTTGCCAACAGTAATATATGGATTTCCATAAAACTGAATAGTGAATTCAGGAGTAACTGTAAAGTCTATTCTTGCAGTTAATCCAAGGGTTTTTCGATCTAATGATGCTAATACAAATGGTTCTTCAGTATTTTCATCATAATCGGGCGTTATATAATGAAATCCGTCCCTATTTGATGAGTATTGTAATTGTGTTGAAATTTGCAATGAGTTAAAAGGTTTGAAGTATGTGCCCTGTGATATTTCATTAACAGTTGACAGTTTATCATCATACAAATGAAAATGATAACTAAAATCAAATCCTATTTTTTTTGATATATCCGAATTTAATGAGTACTTATTATGCCAAAAGCCTTTTAGTTTAACAGCCGGCCCACCTCTTAATAACCTCGTATCAATATATGAAGTGTGCCTTAAAAACTCTGTTGATAAGCTCCATTTATTCTTAAAACTCAAAGAAAAAGAAAGTATTCCTCTTGAGAATAAATAATCACCTCCAAAATTCCAGTTGTTTGACTGAGAAGCATGAATAGAATATTTTCTGAAAATTCCTTTAGGCTCATTAATTACGTAAGCAACTGATGTAACTTGTTCAACCTGATCGGCAATAGTTGAAAATCCCAAATCGTTGAGCTCTAGTCCCGGAGATTCCATGTTAATTTGTTCAGAATATCTCCATTTACCGCCAGCATCTTTACTAATTTCAAAGGTAGTCCCAAACCCTGACAATTGGTTACTTGTTGTGTCAAAATCAATGTAATCAGCATCGGGACGCTGGTAATATCTCAATGATGATTCATACAAAGATTTAATAGCTCCATAATGTCCGGTAATATGGCTAAACATTCCCGAAAAACTAACGAAGTATGTCCTTTCTTTCCAATAATGCTTAAAATCAATTCCTCCTGTTATCGCCTCATGTGACAGAGACTCTTCAATATGGTTTTCTTTAATAAAACGGGAAGTAGAGGTGACCATTCCTCCAATAAGTGTATTACTTCCATTATATTCTTTTTGTAGTCTTGTTACAAAATAATTGGTTAGTGGCTCGGCAGTTTTTTTATATTCACTTTCTCCTAATAAACGGGTTGCCCTCTTCCTTTTTTGATATAATAACCTTTCCCAGTGAGTAGGGTAAAAACTCTATCTTTCTTGATTTTGATATATTATTGATCCCTTGAATGATGCCAAAATGGTGCAAATAATTATCATTATCACGTGACATTAAATTCCATTGATCTTCTTCCTGGTTTCGGTTAATCCAGCGCCAGGAATGCATCCCCCATACCTGTTCATCTTTATTGTCATACCTTATCTGGCTCAAAGGAACCTGCATTTCTGCAACCCATGCCGAATCTTCATTCCCTACTTTACCATACCATACAGCGTTCCAGTTAACATCCCATCCTCCATTATAAAGAAGAATATCTAATTTTACTCCCGATGCTGTCAGATCAAACTCATAACCTGTACGTTGATCAAAGTAACTGTCAAAACAAACCCCGACAATATCTCCAACAAAAGCATCCCTTCTGCCCATTTGCCTGTCCACCTTAGCCGGTTCATCATCATAAGCCCTTATGGCAATATAAATATTATATTCATCGTACAATACTTTCAACTCTGTTTTTTGTGAAGCAGGAGAACCTTCTGATGGAATAAATTGTTTAAAACCACCGCTCCAATCCCCTTCTTTCCAGCATTCGTCATCAAGAATACCATCTATCTTAGGAGGATTTGTAATCTTTGTAGAATAATACATTCTTTTTTTCTTGCCATTTACAATTGTGTCTTTCTCAAAAGGAATGATACCGGAGCCAAAACCATTTGTAAAGCTAATTAGCCATAACAAAAAAGTTAATAAAATACTATTCTTCATGATAAACATTCAACCAAAAACCACCTTTAATACATCAGTCAACTCAAATTTCAAATATACAATTTTTATTGTACCAACAACTTTTTATATTCTTTAACTCATAACCTAAACATCCAGCTCTTTATATAATCCAATTGCAGTTAATATGTTAAATTTTAAAATTTATCACACAAATTATACAATAATTCCCAATACATATTAGTAATTTTATATACAAACTTTTAAATGTAACGAGTCATGAAAAAATTCTTCAAATTTTTTTTGATTATAATCCTGGTAATCTTAGTAATTCTTATAGTAACACCTATTTTCTTCAAAGGAAAGATTATTAATATTGCCAAGCAACAAATCAATAAAAATCTTAATGCCAGTGTTGAATTCAGCGATTTGGGAATTTCACTCATAAAAAATTTTCCAAATGCCAGTGTTTCGTTAAAAAATTTGGTTGTATCCGGTATTGGGGATTTTGAGAGCGATACGTTACTGAGTTTAAAAGCGTTTGACGTTAGGGTTGATATTGTTAGCGCCATAAAAATGGAAAACATAAACATAAAAGGTATTCTTATTGACAACCCAAAAGTATCGGCACATGTTTTGAATGATGGACGGGTTAATTGGGATATAATTAAGGAAACTGAAGAAATTGAAGAAGAAGAAGTTGATACTTCAGCTTCGGATTTTGACACAAAAATTGCCCTTAAAAAATTCGAAATCAGGAATGCATATATCAGTTATACGGATGATAGTTCTAACATATCGGCCGGTTTAGGAAATTTCAACTTTGTTTTACGAGGGAACATGGCACAAGATTTTACCTCATTATCTATTAATTCTACAACCGAATTCATTAACGTTATTATGGGTGGCATCAGGTATGTTAAAGATGCATCATTAGCAATGAATATAACCCTTGATGCTGATTTGAAAAATTCGATTTTCATTCTTAAAGAAAATGAAATTGCCTTGAACGATTTATCACTTGGTTTTGATGGCAGCGTTGAAATGCCTAATGAAGAAGATATAAAAATAGACATGAAATTCGGCACAAAAAAAACGGATTTTAAATCGTTATTATCCATGGTGCCTGCTATTTATATGAAAGATTTTAAAGATGTGAAAACATCCGGAAAACTTGAACTAGAGGGAATGATAAAGGGTATACTCAACGAAAATATAATGCCTAGCGCCTCTTTAAACCTTAAGGTAGAGAATGCCATGTTTAAATATCCCGATCTTCCAAAACAGGTTGATAACATACAAATCGACGTAGATTTATATTATGACGGAACGGAAACAGATAATTCAACAGT
>CAZWGG010000531.1:0-4306 GCA_964633305.1 uncultured Bacteroidales bacterium | reverse complement strand
GCATGCTATGAGGGGGCCCAGTAGAAACAATTATATCCACCGGGTTTGTTTTAAGATATGATATTAAATATTTTACTGATGGCCGTATCCAAGATTTCCTAGAATCAGGTATAAAATAATTACTGCGGATCCATAAGCTCAACTTATACATGAACCTACTTTCCTTTTTTTCTGATAATAGCGAACCTGAAAGCCTGTCTTGTTTTTTCTTCCCTGTTAACAATTTGAAAATTGAATAGGGCTCCCAAATTCGGGTTTTTAGTATGGTAATATTATTGGGGATGTCTTTTAAATTTGATTCATCAATTTCCTGTGGCTCAAAATTTTCAGGAGTATAGATAACAGGTTCCCATCCAAATTCTCCCAGGTATTTCACAAACTTTGTCCAGCGAATTACAGGTGATCCCCCGCTTGGGGGCCAGTAATACGTGATTATAAGAACTTTTTTTTGCATAGACTGATTTGGTTTTTATTGTTGCAGATGTTGTAGTTAAGGGTTTTATTTAAATTATTTTTTTCATAATTCTTTATTAGTTATTACTAACTTTTATAAAAGCCACTATAACAGCGCCTGCAACAACTGCAAGAATTACAACGGGATCAATAACTTCTTCAAACTCACCATATCGCCCATTATTTCGGGTAACCTTTCAATAACAACTCTTTCCTGTTCCATTGTATCGCGGTACCGGATTGTAACGGTGTTATCTTCAAGCGACTCGTGATCAATAGTAATGCAAAATGGTGTACCAATAGCATCTTGCCGACGGTATCTTCGTCCTATGGAATCTTTTTCCTCGTACTGACAATTAAAATCAAGTTTTAACTTGTCCATAATTTCTCGGGCTTTTTCAGGCAAACCGTCTTTTTTTGTTAAAGGTAAAACAGCAAGGTTTACAGGGGCAAGGGCAGGTGGAAGCTTCATTACTACCCGGTCTTCTTTAGCACTTCCTTCACGTTCAACTTTTTCTTCGGTATAGGCATTGGAAATAACCGAAAAAAACATTCTGTCCACACCAATTGATGTTTCAATAACATAAGGAGTATAACTTTCGTTGGTTTCGTTATCGAAATATTGAATTTTTTTGCCAGAGTATTTTTCATGGTTACCCAAATCGAAATTTGTCCTGGAGTGGATCCCTTCCACTTCTTTAAATCCTACGGGAAACAAAAATTCGATATCAGTAGCAGCATTTGCATAATGAGCAAGTTTATCATGATTGTGAAAACGGTATTTTTCATCACCCATTCCAAGCGCTTTGTGCCAATTCATGCGCTTCTCCTTCCAGTAAGTATACCATTCCATTTCGGTGCCGGGCCTGATAAAAAATTGCATTTCCATTTGTTCAAATTCTCTCATTCGTAAGATGAACTGGCGTGCTACAATTTCATTTCGAAATGCTTTCCCAATTTGGGCAATACCAAATGGGATTTTCATTCTGCCAGTTTTTTGAACATTCAGGTAATTTACAAAAATTCCCTGTGCAGTTTCCGGTCTCAGGTATATAGTACTGGTTTCTTCACTAACCGAACCAAGCTGGGTGCTGAACATAAGATTAAATTGCCTGGCTTCAGTCCAGTTCGCTGTTCCCGAAACAGGACAAACAATGTTGTTATCAACAATAATTTGTCGTAATTCTGCCAAGTTTTCCTGTTCCAAAGCTGATACAAACCTTTTTTTCAGATCATCATATTTTTTTTGGTTTTCAATTACCCTGGGGTTTGTTTCTTTGAAAAGTTCTTTATCAAAAGAATCACCAAAACGTTTAGATGCTTTTTCAACTTCTTTTTCAATTTTATCCTCAATTTTTTGCAGTTGATCTTCTATTAACTGGTCGGCACGGTATCGTTTTTTAGAATCTTTGTTATCAATTAAAGGATCATGAAAAGCAGCTACATGGCCTGAAGCTTCCCATATTTTAGGGTGCATAAAAATAGCGGCATCTATCCCAACAATATTTTCATGCATTTGTACCATGGCTTTCCACCAGTATTGCTTAATGTTGTTTTTTAATTCCGAACCATTTTGTCCATAATCATACACTGCACTGAGACCATCATATATTTCACTTGAAGGGAAAATAAAACCGTATTCTTTACAATGGGCTATAATTTTTTTAAAAATATCTTCGTTCGTCATACGCTATATTTATTTAATAGTCGGAGATTGATTTTTTAGAAAATCACAAAAATAAAATTGCCGCAAATGTAGTTGAAAATCTTTGCTTTTCATAAAATAATTTATTTACTGGTGCCTTAGCTGCAAGCCTGTCCGCTAAATATGTGTTTTATAGCCTTACTCCCTTATGCGGGAGATTCAACGTAAGTCTTCATAAGCTATTCTATAAAAAAAAATAGGCAGTATATTAAATGATACCAATTGCATGAATTCAGGTACTCTAAATAAGTTTTTATTTCAATAAAATATATATAATGTCTTCTTTCGCAAAGAAACAGATATCTGCTATAAAGTTGACTTATTAGTCAATCGTTTTAGAGCTGGCCGGATTTAACTTATGTACTTTAAAGTTGCCTAATTAACCAAGTTAGGACTGCAAGAAACAAATACCAGTTACTATGTTAGAATAGTACGTTCAAACATAAGGTTAATAAGGGCACAAGACAGACTGGAAATACTATATAACGAAACCGGGGAACTGTACCGAAAATCAAAACTATCCAAACAACTTTGCGAATTAAGAAACCTTATTAACGTGAGGTACCTTAATGTAAAAATGGCTATGCGAAGAGAAGAGAGCATTGGCTTGCATTACAATTTAGATTACCCTCCGGTTAAGTCAAAAGTTAAATAGATTATTCGTCATTTGTTTTTTCCAAAAAAAAATGTTTATTTGCAATCAAGATCACATGGTAAGATACCTATGCATACCTTTAAAACCTTTCATTGTAATAGCTTTTTTCAGCATTATATATCGATAATTACAAATCTATAAACCTTATAATATTAATTATGAAAAAAATGGTTAGAATTATTACAAAAATTTTCGTTGCTGCTGTTCTTGGACTATTTTGCACATATAGCTTTGGTCAATGGACCCAAAATGATAATAACATCTATTATAATTCCGGATATGTGGGTGTTGGTGTTGATGATCCTGAAAGTGCTTTAACTATTGAAAAAGATGCTGCAGTGAATGGAAGGGTTCTGCTTACTTTGAGAAATGTATCTAACTCTAATTATTCCAATGCTTCTATTCGGATACACGCAGGGAATGGTACTAACAATTATACAACTCTCAGTTTTATATCCCATTCATATCTAAATCCAACCTTAAGTGGTTATGGATACTTTGATGCTGAAGGTAACGGACTTATTCTTCGTTCAAAATCTGAAACCGGGGTTATTAAATTCTTTACCGGAAAACCTGTTTCCGGGGATATTTCTGATGATTTTGAACGAATGCGAATTGATGCAACTGGTAACATAGGCATTGCTACTTCCACCCCCGACTACAAACTAGACGTAAACGGCACCATACGCGCTAAAGAAATAAAAGTGGCTACAGGCTGGAGTGATTTTGTGTTTGATACAGACTATAATTTACCAACCCTCAGCGAAGTGGAACAATACATTGCCCAACACAGCCACTTGCCCGAAATTCCCTCTGCCGAAGAAGTGGAAGAGAACGGGATTAGTGTTGGCGAAATGAATGCAAAGCTGCTGCAAAAAATAGAAGAATTAACGTTGTACGTTATTGAACAAAACAAACAAATTGAAGAACTAAAAAATAAAGTTGCAGAACTGGAGAAGGAGTAGGATGAGATAAGGTTATCAGTAGACAGTTCCCCCCTTCGCTGAAAGTTTCGGGGGACTGAGAATCAGTATTCGGTAATCGGTTTTCAATATGAGTTATAATGATAGACAATATCGTGGGTTAACAGACTGGAGACTTTAAAGAATTTCGACGGATAAAAAGATAATGGAATAATAAACAATGGTCTATATAATTAAATAACAGACTTTTCGACTTTCAGACTTTTGATTCAAAACAACATGAAATTATAAAAGATATTCACCATGAAAAGAATAACGACAACACTTACTTTGTTCACACTTCTGCTGTGTTATAGCTATGGCCAGACCATCTATTATGACTATGACGGTTCAGGAAACCGGACATACAGGGGTATAACCATGAAATCGACACAAGAAGGCACTGCACAGGAACACGAACCTGAAATATTTACCGATAAACTGGGCGAGTTGGAATATTCCATATATCCTAACCCCACAAAAGGACAACTTCAAATTGAAATAAAAAACCTTGTGGAAGGCACAACCGTT
>CAZWGG010000530.1:0-4306 GCA_964633305.1 uncultured Bacteroidales bacterium | reverse complement strand
CGTTTTCTTATCAAAGACTTTAAAAAATAGGAGTTTTCTGGCAGGCACTAAATAATAATTTTTTATATTCTGTGTCATTTAGTATAGTGATATTGGAAAGAATTAAACAATAAGTTCGATTCTTGAGATTATTATTTGCATAAATCCTGAGGTCCGAATTTACAATACTTTTGAACATTATTAAAAATAATATGTTGCTTTATTAGTGAGAACGAGAAATTAAAAGCAATGAAGAAAATTCAACTTATATCAACCATTTGTATTATATTTTCAATGAATAGTAATTTATTTTCTATTACTTTGAACAAACATTCTTCTCAAAATTATTTGCATATGAACAAAGGAAAACTTGATACAGCAACATTTGGAGCAGGTTGTTTCTGGTGCGTTGAAGCCGTTTTTCAACGTCTCAAAGGTGTACATTCTGTGCTCCCTGGTTATTCGGGAGGCCACTCTGAAAATCCTACTTATAAACAAGTTTGCACAGGAACAACCGGTCATGCAGAGGTTGCTCAAATTATATATGATCCCGAAAAAATAACATTTAAGGAATTATTGGAAGTTTTTTGGCAAACACATGATCCTACCACCCTTAACAAACAAGGAAATGATATTGGTACACAATACCGGTCAGTTATATTTTACCATAATGAAGAACAAAAATCCATTGCAAAAGAAATGAAAGAAAAATTAGATAATGAAGGTATATGGGAGAATCCAATTGTAACTGAAATTACTCCTTTTCAAAAGTTTTATGAAGCAGAAGACTATCATCATAATTATTATAATGAAAATTCATCTCAACCATACTGTTCTTACATTATTACTCCAAAAATTGAGAAATTTAAAAAGGCTTTCTCCGATAAAATAATTAAAAAGTAAATGTAAATCGTCTCCTGCCGAATCTCCATGCATTTTATGTTATTGTGGTATACTCAATCTAAGCATACGGTAATCTTCAATTATAACATATAACACAATGTAGGTTATTTAGATTAATTCTAAAAAATGAATGTTTATTTCTTAAACTCTAACTATATTTGTAAGCTTTAAATGCTAAACCTATCCAAATGAAAATACTTTACAAACTGTTTTCATCAACCATACTAATGGCAGTTTTGTTTATTTTATTTGCCATCTCTATGGCTGTGGCTACATTCATAGAAAAAGATTTCGGGCATGAGGCTGCAAAAAACATAGTATATAATGCTAAATGGTTTGAAGTATTACTTTTTTTGGGGATAATAAACTTAGTATCAATAATTTTTCGTTATAGCCTGTATAAAAAGAAATCTATTTTTTTGTTTCATTTTTCTTTTATTCTAATTATTATTGGCGCCGGAATTACCAGGTATTTTGGTTTTGAAGGAACTATGCATATTAGGGAAGACAATAGTTCAAACATATTTGTTACAGAAAAAAGTTATTTATCTATTACAGCAAGACATGATACTGTTGTTAAAGAAATAATTAAGCCTGTAAGTTTTAGCAGCCTGCAGAAAAATAATTTTCACGTACATGTTAATTTAAATAATCAGGTTCTTACAATTCACGTTAAAGAATATTATCAAAATGCATCTCTTGAAATTAAACCTTCAGAAACAGGTGATCCTATAGCTGAATTAGTCTTCCAGGGCAGAAATACTAAGTTCTTAAAACAGGATGAACAAGTAGTTGTTGGCAACCTAAGAATGGCTTTTTCACCAAATAAACCCGATAGTAATACAGTTAAACTTGTTCAAATGAATGGTTTATTGTATTTCAAGGCATCGTTTCCGGTGTCAATTACCAGTATGACCGATCAATCTGTAAAAATGATTATACAGGATAGTATTCATCGTTTTTACCCACGAATGGTATATAATTTTAACAACCAACTTGTAGTTTTACGAAGTTTTTTGCCAAAAGGAAAAATAGTTGCTAAACCATCGGAAATACCTGATAATAATAAAAATAGTGAAGCTTTACTAGTTGAGCTAGCTCATGAGAATAGTAAAAAAGAATTCTATATATGGGGCAATAGAAACGAACCAGGTGCAAAATTTACAGATTCAATTCATGGAATCAATGTTACTATTGCTTATGGAACAAAAATAGTCAATTTACCCTTCTCCATTCACCTCGACGACTTTATTTTGGAGCGGTATCCCGGCTCTAATAGCCCTTCATGGTATGAGAGCCGTGTTACATTAATTGACAAAAATAAAGAAGTAACTGAACAGAAAAGAATTTATATGAACCATATCCTTAAACACAGGGGATATAGGTTTTACCAGGCATCATATGACCAGGATGAAAAGGGTACCATTCTTTCAATAAATTACGATTGGGGAGGTACAATAATCACTTATATAGGTTATATATTAATGGCAATAGGTATGGTACTAAGCCTATTCAATAATCAAAGCAGATTTAGGTATCTTTTTAAAGAATCGAAAAGTATTAAGGAGTCAAAAAAAGCATTTCTAACCTTATTTATCATGTTAGGGGCTTTCTTTACCCCCATAAAAGCACAACAGCCTAATTTAGAAACTATTGATGCAAAGCATGCAAAATTGTTCGGTGAATTGCTTGTTCAAGATAACGAAGGAAGAATAAAACCTGTAAACTCCCTCTCTTCTGAAGTTTTACGTAAATTAGCCAGGCGAAATACATATAAAAACCTTTCAAGTGACCAGGTATTTCTTGGAATACTAGTTAATCCGAATGCATGGCAACATGAACCCTTGATTAAGGTTGGACATGATAAGATTAAAAAAATACTAGGAACACAGGAAAAATATGTACCCTTTTCAAGTTTCTTTTCAAAACAGATGGATTCTTATATTCTTGCTCCATACGTAAATGAAGCTAACCGAAAAAAACCTGGCTACCGGAACAAATTTGACAACGAGATTATACGGGTTGATGAACGGGTGAATATTTTTTACATGGTTTATTCAGGTGCTTTTTTAAATGTCTTTCCAAATCCTGGTGATATCAACAATAAATGGTATTCCCCAGTGAACGCCATTGGGCATTTTGAGTCAAATGACTCTGTTTTTGTTAATAAAATTATGCTTCTATACCTTGAAAAAGTGAAAGAAGCAATTACCAATGGTGACTGGGCACAACCTAATGAGTTATTAGAGTCAATAAAAACGTTTCAACAGAAATACGGGGGTAAAATATCACCTTCGCAATTTAGAACAAAACTGGAAATATTTTACAATAAAGCAGGGATTTTCGAGCGGCTTTCTTCATTTTATGGTTTAATAGGTTTTTTGATGTTAATACTGCAATTTATCGGAATATTTGTAGTAAAGTTGAAATTGCGAGTCCCAACCAATGTATCAGCATTTTTAATTGTCATTGCATTTATTTTACATACCCTGACATTGGCTATTCGTTGGTATGTTTCGGGTCATGCTCCCTGGGGTAATGGGTATGAAGCCCTGACTTTTATTGCATGGACCACTGTTCTGGCAGGTATTATTTTTTCATCGCGATCAACTATTACACTTAGTACAACTGCTATTTTGGCATTTTTAATTCTTCATACTGCCCACCTAAGTTGGATGGACCCCCAAATTACTAATCTTGTCCCTGTACTTAAATCGTATTGGTTAATCATACACGTTGCAGTTATAACCGCCAGTTATGGATTTCTTGGCATGGGTGCACTTCTTGCTTTAACCAACCTGCTTATCATGTTTTTGGAAACTAAAACAAGAAAAGACTATATCGATTTGACAATAAAAGAAATATCAAATATTGTTGAAATGGCCCTCATTATTGGCTTGTATCTTCTTACTATAGGCACTTTTCTTGGAGGTGTTTGGGCGAATGAATCGTGGGGAAGGTACTGGGGTTGGGACCCTAAAGAGACCTGTGCCCTTATTACTGTAATTATTTATGCTTTTATCGTACATATGCGTCTTATTCCAGGACTTAAAGGACTATTTGTCTTTAATGTTGCTGCTCTTATAGGTTTTGGTTCGGTAATTATGACATACTTTGGTGTAAATTATTATTTAACCGGACTTCATTCTTATGCAACCGGGGACCCTTTACCTATTCCAATGTTGGTATACTACACTATTATCTCAATTTTTCTTATTTCTATTTTAGCATACATTAATCAAAAACGTTTGAACAAAAACATCTCAACCTAGTTTTCTCTAACAGAAAAAGTAATTAGTATAGTAATTGATAACATGATTAAGTTGCTTTTACCTTTAACTATATTATTGGTTTTTACAAAAACCAATGCCCAGCCAGAACCCTATGGTATCGATGAGAAAACAGGAGGCTATATTCCGGATTC
>CAZWGG010000529.1:0-4315 GCA_964633305.1 uncultured Bacteroidales bacterium | reverse complement strand
CAACCAATTCTTTCTTGGAGATTTTTCCTTCGATTGATTTTGCATAATAAGTGTATAGGGCTCTGGGAGTAGATTATGCCGGTTCAGAAAATAAATGGCAATATGTAGGTTTGATCCCTATGTATGATCCTCCACGGGAAGATTCTTCAGAAACCATTAAACAAGCCCAGGATATGGGAGTTGAGGTAAAGATGGTGACAGGTGATCATACTGCTATTGCACAGCAAATAGCAGGAGAAGTAGGCATGGGGCAGAAAATAATTCCTGCAAATGAATTACTGAAATTGGATGATCGTAAGGCTTTAAGGTTAATAGGAAAAGTTAATGGTTTTGCCCAAGTATTTCCCGAACATAAATATGATATTGTTGAGTTACTTCAAAAAGATGGACATATAGTAGGAATGACCGGCGATGGAGTAAACGACGCTCCTGCGCTGAAAAAAGCAGATGCCGGTGTTGCTGTCTCAGGGGCAACTGATGTAGCCAAATCTGCTGCCGCCATTGTATTAACCAACCCGGGTCTATCTGTCATCATCGATGCCATTCGGGAAAGCCGTAAAATATTTCAACGAATGGGAAATTATGCCATTTACAGAATTTCTGAAACCATACGAGTACTGCTCTTTATAACACTATCGATCATCACATTTCAGTTTTACCCCGTAACAGCCTTAATGATCGTTTTACTGGCTATATTGAATGATGCTCCTATAATGACCATTGCTTTTGATAATGTTAAAGTTTCACCAACACCCGACAGATGGAATATGAGAACTACCCTCGGAATATCAACTATACTTGGAATTATTGGTGTTTTTAGTTCATTTGGAATCTTTTTTATTGGAAAAGAAGTTTTTCACATGAGTAATGAAATACTTCAATCTTTTATCTATCTTAAACTTTCTTTAGCTGGTCAACTTACTGTATTTGTTGCACGTACCAAAGGTCATTTCTGGTCTGTTAAACCTGCAAAACAATTATTATTTGCAGTTATTATAACGCAAACTATTGCTACTTTAATTGTAGTTTATGGCATCTTACTCCCTGCAATGGGCTGGAAACCTGCATTGTTTGTTTGGGGATACTCTTTAGTTGCCTTTTTCATAACCGACTATTTGAAAGTTAATGTGTACAAAGTACTTGATCATTCAAGTATAAAATTCAAGAATTAATATAAATATAGAAATCATGAACTCAATGCAAGATAAAAAGAATGAGCTAAAGCAATTTGGTTTTCCACAACAGATTTTATCACGTTTGTACCGTTTGATTGATAAGAATAACTATAAGCATCATGTTGTAGCCAGAGAAAACTTTGTAAAAGAAAATAAAAAAATTTTGCCTGTAATGCATAAATTGATAAAATCTGATTACAAAATAATTCGTAAAGAAGCCATTAAGATAATAGAGTTGATTGCTCATAAATCTTCCATTCCTGAAGCAATAAATATGTTGGAAGACATGGAAAGTGAAATACGCTGGATCGCTGCTGAAACGCTCATAAGAATCGGAAGAGATAGTATCAAACCGCTTTTAGATGCACTAGTGGCAAATGGCGTATCTTATTATTTAAGGCAAGGGGCACACCATGTATTATCGGAATTGGTTAATGAAGATGATCCAGATGAATTAAAACAATTGGTTCATGACATAAAATACAGCATTAAAAATTCTGAAGTAATTCCTAACAAAGCAGCACATGTTCTTGATAAAAATACTTTTTAAACACGAATTCTGAAATATGACAGGATATAGCTGTCCTGGTTGAATCGTATATTTTTGGATGATGTGATGAGAATATGTGAGAGGCTATAGCTGGTTTGATATTCTTGAATTATCTGATAGTATCATCAATTGTGTCAGATTTTTTTTCTAAAAATACCCTCCAAAAACTTAAAAAGGGTATTTTTAGAAAAAAAATAAAGAGTCTGTAAATATTTTTGTGTAAATAGATAACTGTATCATAACTGGCATCTATCTTCAAAAATAGTTAAAAATTGATTCAATATTATCCCCCAATTTTGAATTGGTTGTATCCATTTTTTCCGGATGTTTTGAATTGAAAAGTAAGTAGCTTTCAATTCTGCTTGATCATCAGGAAAAATGGATTTGCTTTTTGTATATTTTCTAATAGCACGGTTAAGACTTTCTTTAGGATTTGTTGTATAAATAATACTTCAATAGCTTGTGAAAAACCTGTCAGGTTATCAGTGCAAGAGATTAAAATATCTTCGACCCCACGTGCTTTCAGATTAGTCAATACCTGCATCCAAAATGAAGCGTTTTCAGTTGCATTAATCCACATGCCAAGTACCTGCTTAAGACCTTCTTTGTAAAGGTCACAAAAAAACTCCTCTAAGTCAGAGGCTGTTTTTAACTGATTGAAAAAATCAGGAGGAAAGTTAAATTTGTTTTTTTCATTTTATCTGTATTCAAAGTTAAAATTATTCATTTTTGCGATTTTTTCCTTCTGGAGTACCCTCCAGAAGGAAAAAGCCTTGAATACAGTTATCTTGTTTAATATAGATTTATACTAAATACTCTAAATACTCTAAATACTTTACACTACCTACCATAAACCTGATTACATTGTCTGAAATATAAAATTCCAACTTTTACAGATTTATAGTTTTGTAATATTCTTAATTATGATTTGGTTTGTTTATGGACCGTATCTGACAATCAAATTATTTTCAACCGAAATAGCTCCTCCTTTATAGGCATTTTTCTCGGCATATTCACGTTCAAGAGGAGTATCTACCTCTCCATTCAGTGTGGCTACACCATTTTTTACCTTTACTATTACATCTGTTTCATTTACAAAAGGCGACCACCATAATTCTTTTTCAATTTTTTCTTTTATTTTACTATCGGATATTAAATCCGGATTAGTTATAACCAAAGCCGGTGGATTGGAATTTTTATACCTATTTGTATAATCAGAGAAACTACTTACCTGTATATTATTTTCAATTTTTATTACACCTGGTATTTTTGAGATTAACTCTTCAGCCTCTTCTTTTTCAAAATAATTATTAACCCTGCCTGTAAGAGATACTTTTCCGTTTTCTTCATTAACTTTTATGTCGTATGGCTTTAAATAAGGATGCAGATTAAGGACAACTTTTGTTTTATCTACAATAGTTTTATTCAATGGCATCTTAGCCGGCCTTACCTTCAAACGGTTTTCCACATCCCAAACACCAACTATATTTTTAGCATCTTCTTCTGCGGCATTTTTAGCACGTGAATTATCTACAGTACCATATAATGTGACATATCCATTAGTAACTTTTGCATTTAAGGTTAACATGTTATTAATTCTCGCGTCATAAAGAAAAACTTTTTCTATAGCGCTCTCAATTTCTTTATCGGGTTCTTTCACATATTTTTCTTCTCTCATTAATGGATCCCTAATCCATCCGGTAACTTTCAAATCTTCTGCTTTTACAGTGTCTACTCCAATTACCCATGCATCGGAAATTGCTTCCGACTTTTCAAAAAGGCTCCCTACAGAACCACTAAGGGTAACCTTGCCATTTTTAACATTTACATGAATTAATTTATGATCTACATGAATGTCGAATTGTAAAATGCCTAAAATGTCAGCAAGTATTTCATCGTCAGGACGTTCTTTCCTATAAACTACTTTAATCCTGTTTTCAATAGACTTAACACCACTTACCGATTGAGCGATGTCTTCTGCTAACTCCATTTCATTCCATGAGTTAACGACCCCCGATAGTATAACATGTCCACTGTCTGCCTTTACAGTTATTTCATAGCTATTCACCACAGGGTCGTAATAAAACATTTCTTTAATTTGGTTTCTCAGTTCGTTATCCGGCACATAAGGGCATATTACTTTTAAGTGGTCTATCACTCCCTCTACACCTTTTATTGCTGATGCTATTTCTTCAGCTTTTTCCTTTGCCAAAATATTGTTTATGGTACCGTTAAGTTCTACAATTCCGTCAATAGTCTTCACATCAATAAGATGTGATGGCACCTCCGGATAATGTTGAAACTCGTCCTCAATAGCTTCTGTTACCAGGCTATCTGTTAATTTAAGTTCTGAATACGGAGATTCTTCTTCTTTTTCTTTTGGATTGCATGTTGCAAGAAGAGCAACTATAATAATCCCCAGAATAACATTGTATTGTTTTAAAGTTTTCATAGTATTATAATTATTATTTGGGGGTCATAAAATATAAATATCATGCCAATGTTTGTTTGAAAATCTTAAATTGCCTGATAAACAATAATTAGTCTTTGCAAGAAAACGCCAAATACTGCGTTATTCTTGCCTTGAAAA
>CAZWGG010000528.1:0-4315 GCA_964633305.1 uncultured Bacteroidales bacterium | reverse complement strand
AGCAACTCCCCCATTTGATAATATCCCTCGATATTCATTTGTCCAAAAAAAGCAAAATTTATTCAAATTGAAAGAGGGTAACAATAAGCTTACTTTGTCTATTAATAAAATAAAATCTGTTTATGAAGCTTATAATTTAATGGAGTCAATATATAAAAATCAAAATAGTGACGGAAATTCTTAGAGATTATTGGATATCTGTTTTCGAAATTTAAACAGTGTATTTAAAAAAAATATTTTAAGGCTTTTTAACAAAATTGCTAATCAATAACTTAAAGATAGTTGTATATTTGAAACTTTAAAAACCTTACAAGTCTGAGTTCTTTCACTAAAAATACAGGTCAGAGTGTGAATCTCATAATTGACATTGGAAATACAAAAACAAAGATGGCAGTTTTCAACTCGGAAGAATTAGTTGAGAATTATTGTTTTGAGAGAATCTCACGCGAACAAATTAAAAAAATTTTAGTCCAATATAAAAAAATCAACAAAGCAATATTATCATCCGTTAAAGATTTAGATTCCAGTATTTTAGAATTCTTAGCTGAAAAAATCTCTTTTTTTATCGAACTTGATTATCATACAGTACTGCCTATTAAAAATTTATATAAGTCACCTGAAACTCTTGGTAAAGACAGGTTAGCAGCAATTGTTGGGGCAAATTCCATCTTCCCAAAAAGTAACATTTTAGTTATTGATGCAGGTACAGCTATCACATTTGATGTATTAACCTCAAAGGAAGAATACATCGGGGGAAATATTTCACCTGGAATTGAAATGCGGTTTCGGGCACTTAATGAATTTACTGGTAAACTACCAAAACTAAAAAAAAATGATGTGTTCCCAAATATGGGCTTTAATACAGAAACTGCTATTATCTCGGGTGTTCAATGGGGAATTATATATGAAATGGAAGCTTATATTTCAAAATTGTATGAAAAATATGAAAATTTGAAAATAATTTTGACAGGAGGAGATGCTGTTTTTTTTGATAAAAAACTAAAAAACACCATATTTGTGGTTTCAAATTTAACACTTATTGGTTTAAACAAGATTTTACTTTATAATGAATAAGAAAATTTATATAATCGTTGTCATAATAATATTACTGACTTTTTTTAGGGTTGAAGCTCAATATCCAATTAATTCGCCATATACAAGATTTGGATTAGGAGACATTTCACTAACAGGATTTGGCATGAACAGTGCGCTAGGAGGAACAGCCATCGGGTTAAGATCAAGTAATCAAATAAACTATCTAAATCCTGCAAGTTATTCTGCCCAGGACACTCTATCATTTATTTTTGATTTTGGACTTACAGGCAGTATAAGAAATCTATATTCGGAAGATGAACAAATGACCTATCGAAATCTAAATATTGACCATATAGCTGTGGGATTTCCAATTACAAAATGGTTGGGAACAAGTATCGGGATCACTTCATATAGTAAAGTAGGCTATAATATTTTACTCGAAGGAACACTAAATGCTTCTGAATACCAGATATTTCACGAAGGAAATGGTGGATTAAACCGTTTTTTTATTGGTTCTTCCGTACGTATTGGTAACAACTTCTCAATAGGAGGAAATTTGTCATACATTTTTGGCTCAATTACAAGAAATAAACGGGTGATTCTGCTAGAAGGAGGAAGCGCAGAAACTAAATATACCGATAAAATGGTTCTGGGTGACGTTTTATTTTCTATTGGGGTACAGGGGTTTAAAACGATAAATAACAATAGCTTTGTTGTAGGATTAACAATTGATAATGAGACCAAAATTAATGGAGAGTATACCTCTTTTATATATAATCAATATTTAAATATACGAGATACAATTGACTACCAAGAAAATACAAAAGGGTCTGTTTTAATTCCTATGAGAATCGGAGTAGGCTTTTCTTACAATTATAAAGATAAATTACTAATTGCTTTTGATTATATAACACAGGACTGGACTAAAGCTGATATCTTTGGAAGTAACGAATCTCTTTCTTCCAGCAATTCCTTACGGGTTGGACTTCAATACACTCCTGTGCCATTAACACAGGTTATCAGATCTGCCTATTGGAAACGAATAAAATTCAGAATAGGAGGCTATTATACAGATTCTTATCTGAAACTGAATGAAAATCAGCTAAATGATTTTGGCATGACTTTTGGGGTAGGTTTACCATGGAAAAATGAAAAAAGATTATTTGCCAACTCATCCTTTAACTTATCTTACCAACTTGGACAACGGGGTTCTTTAGAAAATGGGTTATTGAAAGAAACTTACCATATACTTTCAGTAGGTTTTACTTTATATGATTTTTGGTTTATTAAACCCAAATATGATTAAAATTTTTATATTATGAGAAATAAAATCTTTGTTTTTGTACTATTAGTAGTTGTATTCACTGTTTTTATGAGTTTTTCAGATATGTATGCTCAAAAAGGAGTGAAAGATGGTTCCAGGTATGGACATGGTGAAGATAGCATAAGGTGTATAACTAATCTTTCTCTTTACAGGGAATATGCCCGGCAAAAGGATTATGGCTCCGCTGTTAAATATTGGAGAATTGTTTTTAAAGAATGTCCCAGATCTTCTAAAAACATTTATATTGATGGAGTAAAGATTTACAAAGATTTCATTGATGAACAGAAGAATGATGAAACCCAATCCAAATTTATAGATACGCTAATGATGGTGTATGACCAAAGGATAAATTACTACCCGAAAGACAAGGGAGACCAAAGGGGCAGACAAGGTGTGGATTTATTGCGGTACAGAAGAAGTGACGACTTAAAATATATTAAAGAGGCTTATGGTTACCTGGAAGAATCAGTAAACCTCGAAAAAACAGGAACTTCCAGTGCTGTATTAGCAACTTTTCTTTCAGCTTCAATTACATTGTATCAAAACAAGGAAATAGATGAAGATAAATTAATTAATGATTATTTAACCTGTAATGATATTTTAAATGCCCAGTTAAAAAGAAGGCCAGACAGTGATATATTGGTAAAACTTAAAGAAACGCAAGCCAACCAGTTTGAGGAATGTGGCATTGATTGCGATAAACTTAGTGTGAAATTTACTTCATTATTTGAGGAGGAACCTAATAATTTAGAAAATCTAAAAGTAATTACATCCGTTCTCCATGCAAGAGGATGTACAGATTCAGACTTGTACTATAAAGCATTGAAAAATTATTTTGACGAAGAACCTTCATCTGAATTGGCAGCAAAAATTGCAAGACTTGCCTATGAAAGAAATAAATGGAAAGAAGCAGCCGATTATTTTAAACAGGCCATTAATATTGAAACCGATAATATTACAAAAGCAACATATAATTTAGAGCTGGCAAAATGTGTTTATAAACTTAATAATAAATCCGAGGCACGAAGTTATGCTCTACAAGCTGTCAAATTAAAAGAAAATTGGGGTGATCCTTACATTTTAATCGGACGAATGTATGCTGAAAGTACCGATGACTGTGATAATATCTCATTACCAAAGGCCATATACTGGGTTGCAGTTGACATGTTTATCAAAGCTAAGTCTATTGATCCCGAAGTTGAAGCAGAAGCTAACAGCTTAATACAAACGTATACAAAATATTTTCCAAATAAGGAGGCCGCATTCTTTCTTGGCATACATGAGGATGATATATACCCCGTAAAATGTTGGATTAATGAATCAACAAAAGCAAGGTTTTAAAAACATTAACTTTGGTTTGAAAAAAGTTGAACCCATTGTTGCTATATTCCTGGCAACAATGGTCTTCTTTTGCTGTGAAAACGATATTGAAAAAATTAATTCCCTGACAACGCAACTTAATCTACCTAATAAATCAGGTTATGATATAGAAATGTTATATACCGATTCGGGTATTTTACGAGTTAAACTTTTTACTCCTGAATTTAACGAATATTCATCGAAAGATGAGCCATATATGGAGTTTCCAAAGGGTATTAAAGTGCAATTTTTCGATAAGGATGAAGTATTAGAATCGCATATTAGATCCAACTATGCCAAATACTATGAAGAAAAAGAATTATGGGATTTACGGAATAACGTTGTTGCCATTAACGAAAAAGAAGGCAAAGAGCTTTACACTGAACAGCTTTTCTGGGATAGAAAAACAAAAAAAGTTTACTCAAATACCTACTCGAAAGTAGTTACAAAAACAGGAACCTTTTACGGTGAAAAATTAGAGGCAGACGAAGACATGTCAAACTGGAAGCTAAAAGGTTCTAAAGGGCATGTTTATGTTAAAAATGAACCTGAGGACTAGTCATATAATTGAAATTTTTTGGTTAATCCTTACCTTAT
>CAZWGG010000527.1:0-4330 GCA_964633305.1 uncultured Bacteroidales bacterium | reverse complement strand
ATCCCTTGGTGCCTCAGAATCGGCGGCCACAATACGGTAAAACGGTCTCTTTTTAGCCCCTTTCCTGGTTAATCTTATTGTTACTGACATATCTAAATCTCTCACCCCCTTTATATTAGTTTCTTGTGTTTTTTGAGTGCATAAGATTCAAAGAACTTATGGAGGTCGTTTTCTTTTTCATCATCAGGGACTCCGTAGTTACCTATAATCGGGTAGGTTAGTACCAAAATCTGTCCTTTATAAGATGGATCGGTAAGACTCTCCGGATAACCTGTCATAGCTGTATTAAAAACAACTTCTCCTGACACCGATTTATCAAAACCAAATGACTTTCCGTTAAACTCAGTACCGTCTTCCAGGGTTAGTTTTATTTTTTTAGTTGTATCCATTAATTGAAATAGTTATTCATTCTTTTTTAATTTTTCAAAAGCATCGATTATCCCATCAATCTGTTCAACACCAATACGTTTTGCAATTATTTTTTTATTTTCATCAAGCACAAAAAACTGAGGGGTAGATGAAATATCATATTTAATTTTATACTCATATGAGTAAGGGTTCCAGGCATTTATCCAGTCATAAAGCTTATGTTTATTCACAAAATCCACCCATTTCATTTTTCCTTCTTCACCAAATAACGTACTGATTGCTATTACTTTAATTCCTTTTGGATTTAATTTATTTTCAAATTCTTCATAGAGTTTTGGAATTGCTTTTTTACAATGCCCGCAGTCGGCTTCCCAAAAAGCAAGCACTAAGTATTTAGCTTCTACCTGGTGCATGTTAAAGTGGGTACCAATATGAGGGTAGCGTTTTATTGCAGTATCATTTTCAGCAGCAATAAAATGATCGGTAGGGACATGTACGAGCTGCATATCAGGGGCAATTTTTCCTATCAAAAGGGGTTTAGCCTTTTCAACGCGTTCTTTTAAGTCGTCAATAAATTTTTTGTCACTCCACCATGACTCATTTATATAATACTTATCTGCAATATGAACATAAATGGCATCCATTCCCATGATATTGCTTTTGGCAAAATGATTAAACAAGGTTATCATCATGTACCTGAAAAGATTGGAATCGACCCTTGATTTTTCAATTAAATTATCTACATAAGGTACCATAGAATCAGGTACTTGAGGGATAACCTTTGTCACATAGGTTATAATCTTATCTTCATACAAGGGAGTACGGAGCAACCGCGGGTCAGAAATATTGAAATTATCAAAGTAGTGGTCTCTATAATAGAAATATTGCCATGCCGAATCTTTTTTCCCGTTCTCTAGAATAGGAGCTTCAGGGACTTCAATATCGAGGGTAGCTTTTAAAAATACGGAGATAAAATGATTTGGATATTGTTGCATAGTTTCTTTTATTCGGTCTATACGGTCATCTCCAATTTTTCCCAATTGCTTTCTTAAGTCATTTTTTTCTTTATCATTTGCAGCATCTTTTATTTTCTCCTGGAGTTTTTCAGCTTGTTTACTTATTGAAACCATATATTTTTGAAAATCATAAAAAACCTCGTTATCTTCCGATCCTTTTATTTTTATGGAATGAACGAAATCAGATGTATCGGTTTCAATTGAAAATTCCTGATCTTTATCAAGAAGTATTTGAAAATATTTAGTTGATGGAAGGAAAATAACATATAATCCTCCAGGCAGCAAATCAGGGCCTTTGAAAGTTCCATTCCCATTTTTATCAATCCACGTAGTGTCATCAGGATACATCGATTTGTTCAGGTGATGTCCAAGAATTAATGTAGTATCACTTAAGCCATTAATTTTTATTTTAATATTGTATCCCTGGGCAAATGCAGTCTGGCAACAATAAACCAGCAAATATGCCAACATCGTTTTTGTTATTATGTTTTTCATCTTAAAAACTTTTAATATCAGAAAGTTGGTTAATTTTTTTTATACCGGATTTTAATCGGCAAAATTAGCTATAAAATGATGAAATTGTTCCGAAATTTTTAATTTTTCGAATATCAGTCTATTTTTATAAATTAATTTATTTTTACCATGTATACGTTAAACGAATGCCAAGAGATTATTGGCTTACTGTTAAAAAATATTAAATTCCCTCAAGTGCCCTCACAGCTATATGAGCCCATAAAGTATTCATTAGCTTCAAAAGGTAAGCTAATTCGTCCTTCACTAACCCTAATGGCTTGTAATCTTTTTTCATCATCAATTCATCCTGCCCTAAATCCTGCCCTTGCTATTGAGCTATTTCATAATTTCACTCTTCTTCATGACGATATTATGGATAAATCGGAGGTTCGGCGTAATAAACCTACCATTCATAAAAAGTGGAATGAAAATACAGCTATTCTTTCAGGAGATGCGATGATGATAAAATCATATGAATTTATTGCCAGATCGCCTCACGAAAAATCACATAAAATACTTGAAGTTTTCACGAATACAGCATTGAAAGTTTGTGAAGGACAACAATTTGATATGGATTTTGAACGCCGGACAGATGTTAGTGTTGTTGAGTATGTGAAAATGATTGAATTAAAAACTGCAGCACTTATTGCCGCATCATTAAAAATTGGAGCTATATGTGGAGGTGCCAAAGATGAAGAGGCAGAAAAGCTTTATGATTTTGGCAGAAGTTTGGGCATAGCTTTTCAGTTGCAAGACGATTTTCTTGATATTTATGGTGATTCGAAAATTTTTGGAAAGGCTAATGGGGGTGATATTGTTGCCAATAAGAAAACATTTTTACTTATCAATGCACTTAATATTGCTTCGGGAAACACACTAGAAAAACTTACCGGGTGGCTTTCAAAAGAAGTTTTTAACCGGCATGAAAAGATATGTGAGGTAACAAAACTATATGATCAACTTGGAATTAAAGAATTGACTTTAACTAAGATTAAACAGTATTTTTCCGAAGCCCTGGAATCACTTTATGATATTTTAGTACCTGATGCCAAAAAGGAAGTTCTTAGAGAGTTTGCTATGAAGTTAATGGTTAGGTCAAAGTAGGGCCACCAAATAGTATATTACCTTGAATTGTTCAAGGCGAAGGCCGCTGATTTTTATCCTGACATAGGACAATCGCATAAAGGATTATCTAATACATTGTTGACAAATTCACTGATTTTTTTTCATAAAGCATAGCGAATAAAATGTATTTCATAACCACTGCAACATTTTTTTGATATGTAAAAAAAGAGTAGTGTAATGAAATTTTATTCCAATAGTCCAAAGTAAAAATATAAAGTTCTATGTATTGTTTCATTCAAATTATTTGGTTGACTGGAAGGACCTAGAACTTTAGGTCTCGCATTTACTTTTAAACTCATTTTTGTGCCGATAGCAGGAATGTGATCTAAAAATGAAATATCTCCCGGGGGTAATTCAGGATGAGGTGCAAATCCTGGCAGCCCGTAAAATTCGAATAATCGTACAAATAGGTTTTCGTCTTTACTGGCAATAAAAAATTTTCCTTCAACAGTGTTTAGTTCAATCCAGGTTATATCCGAATAATATCCTTTGAATTCGGGATATAGCCAGGGGAAAGTTCCTGTTGTTGTGTTGTTATATGCATTTTCCCAAACAGAAAACGTTACTCCCTGTAAACGGTTTTTCCATACCCTGCATGGTCCATCTCCTAACCATTTTGCACTTATTACATGTTCTTCCGGAAAATCAAAACTAATACCTGTGAAATTATATGAGCCAGAAACATTGTAGGCATAACTTAATTCTAAAAACCCGTTATTATGCATTTTCCATTTAACATATTCAACATCTCCGTCATACTTTGCTTCAATAATATAACCATCTTCTGTTGCAAAGTGGTTAAACCCGGTAAAAGAAGCTTTTCCTTGACAAAAAACCGGGCCATTATTAAAATTTAGTTCATTTGCTTGCATGTTTTGAACATTTGCTATCAGGCCATTTTTTTTGTTAAATTGAATTGAAATATAATTTGATGTAATTGTTAATAAGTTGTCATCTTCTTCTACATTTATCTTACTATCAGCAGGAAATGTTACTATCTTCTCAAGAAGCGCTTCATTAGATTTTAACTTCCACGACCATGAATAGATTTTATTTCCAAATGGGTCAATAGCTGTTAGCATTAATGCATCTGCGATTTGCCATTTATCTGGCAATTCTAGTTTTAGTATACCCTTATTCCCGGGGTTAACGTTTGGTCCGGTAATAGATTGAGTATAATTTTCTTTGTAACCGGTTACCTCAGCTCCAGGATATGAAAATGTGACAAGCTTCCATTCAAAAACACATTGATTAAGATTAGTAAATTCAAACCTGTTTTCAACAGGAATTTCACCTTTAAATAAAGC
>CAZWGG010000526.1:0-4334 GCA_964633305.1 uncultured Bacteroidales bacterium | reverse complement strand
ATCAGAAGTAGAATTCTTCTTTTAAATTTTCTTTAATGAATCTCATGGCCCTATAAACCTGGTTTTCTACAGAGCGAATCGATAATCCTAACCTGTTGGCAATTTCAATATGTGAAAGACCTTCCCAACGACTCATTTTAAATATTTTTTGTTGACTGTCCGGAAGTCTTTCAATCAAAGAATCTAATGATCTCTTCAAATCGTTCAGATTTATACTTTCCTGAGTATAATTGTCTTCTTTTATTTCATAGGCCATAGAATAATCCAGGTATTTCTGTCGAATGGCTTTGTGTTTGAAATAATTGTAAATGGTATTTATCGTGCTTTTATAAAGATAATTCTTAAGAGAGAGTGTTTCATTTATTGAATGACGGTGTTCCCAAAGTGATATAAATACAACCTGAATGATTTCATCTGTCTCTGTAGCACTATTAAGGTAACTTAACGCAAAAAAATACAATTTTTCTTTGTATTTACCAAATATTAATTCAAAAGCCTTCTTGTTGTCCTTTTTGAGTTTGCGAACTAGGATCAAATCACTATATGAATACTTTGAATGCAAAATTTCCAATAATTATTTTTAGTTAGTTTAATTAGTAATTAGATAAAAAAATACAAAACTTAAAATTAGATAAATTTTATATTTTTTATGATCATAACAAAAGGCTAATATATAATTAACTTATTAATAAACCAAATCAGTATTTAAATTATTTACAGATTCCCTACACAGCTTATACTGAAAGATTTCAATAATCAAAATTTAATTATAAGCTTTAATATCCGCTAAAATAAGAAAAACCACATTCATCAAATTATGATTTATGAGTAATGCCTTAGATGATACATTTGATGATTTGAAGAAATATTACATTTAACCTATTAGATTATTGTCCTTATTCTTCTTAATGCTTATTTTTTTCGTTTTTTTTCTTTCGTTATTTTCTTCCACAGCCTTAATATAATAAGCTTTATATTTAATATAATGATTTCCCTTTTCAAATTCCCAGTAAACGTTTCTGGCTTTATAAATTTTTCCTACACATGCTTCAAAAATGAGCGTATAATGAATTCCTGTATACTTTTCGGCTTCTATAATAGAATTAAATCTTATGCTTCTATCAGAAAAATGCCCAACTACTGGAATATTATACCTTTTTTGCAACCGCTTATTCAGACTCCTTGGATTCATAAAACATATTTATTTAATATGATATAACGAATTTTGATGAATTTAGTTTCGATTATTATCTATCAAAGATAAATATACAAAAATTCAATAATCATCAAATAATATTTTTTAACTAAATGCAATTATTTATACTAAAAAAGTTTTCTTTTTATACCTATCCCAAATAGGTTTGCAAAAATTTAAACTCAAGGTTTATCGACATATCTTCAACATAAACAGCTTATACTCCGCAAAAGTATTTAGTTTCAGTATTATCAAAAATCTTTCGCAACTTAAACAAAAGTAAAGCCAATCTGTTAAATGATGTATACAAATGAAGATTTAAAATAGTTGGAAAAGATAAAATCAAAAATATCTGTGAACTCAGATGAATTTAGACGAAGGTCAAAAAATTATTACTTGTTGCTTAATGAGCACAAAAGCATCCTTAAGAACATAATGAATGATAGACCTGGCGAGGTAATAACAAAATATTTTAATCGAAATAAATTACTTGCTAGAGATCGAATTAACTTTTTACTTGACAAGGATACACCTTTTTTAGAACTTTCAACTTTAGCAGCTTTTAATCAATATAATAATGATTTTCCATCGGCAGGAATTGTTACCGGCGTTGGAATAATTCATGGAAGAGAGTCTGTTATAATAGCAAATGATGCTACAGTTAAAGGAGGAAGCTACATTGCGGAAACCATAAAGAAACATTTACGTGCACAAGAAATAGCCTTGGAAAACAACTTACCGTGTGTTTATCTTGTTGATTCGGGAGGAGTATTTCTTCCCGAGCAGGCCAGGGTATTTCCTGATAAAAATGATTTTGGCCGGATTTTTTATAACCAGGCAATCTTATCTTCTCAAGGTATTCCACAAATTTCAGTTGTTATGGGATATTGTACAGCAGGAGGAGCTTATATTCCCGCGATGAGCGATCAGACAATTATTGTAAAAGGTCAAGGTACAATTTTTTTGGGTGGACCGCCTTTGGTAAAAGCTGCAACCGGTGAAGATGTTACCGCAGAAGAGCTTGGCGGAGCAGATGTTCATACTGCAAGTTCCGGAGTTGCCGATCATTTGGCAATAAACGACGAACATGCTATTAAACTTTGCAGAGATATATTTGAAACTATTCCTCGACAAAAGAGACAGGTGCTGGAAACTAGCCGGATTCTGGAACCTGATTATGATCCTTATGAATTATATGGAATTCTTCCCCAATCTTCACGTGAAAATATTGATCCGAGAGAAATAATTATTCGCATTGTTGACGCAAGCATGTTCAATGAATTTAAAGCTAAATACGCAACATCTGTAGTTACGGGATTTTCTCGTATTATGGGTTTTATTGTTGGTATAATTGCAAATTTTGGGGTATTATATTCAGAATCAGCTCTAAAAGTCACACACTTTATAGAATTATGTAATTTCCGTAAAATTCCCATTCTCTTTTTACAAAATATTACTGGTTTTATGGTAGGAAAAGAAGCAGAAAATCGTGGAATAGCTAAAGATGGAGCTAAAATGGTTCACGCCGTGGCAATGGCCAGTGTCCCAAAGTTTACTATCATATTTGGAGGATCTTATGGGGCAGGTAATTATGCTATGGCAGGCCGTGCCTTTAATCCGAGGCTATTATTTATGTATCCGAATTCTTCTATTTCAGTGATGGGAGGAGAGCAGGCAGCTAATGTCTTACTTTCCTTGAAAAAATATCGAACGAAATCGAAAGAAGTAACCTTAAATTCTTATGAAGAAGTGAAAATAAAAAATGAAATATTAGGCAAGTATAAAATTGAAGGATCAGCATATTATAGTACTTCAAGACTCTGGGATGATGGTATAATTGATCCTGTTGATACAAGAGAAATTATTGCAATGGGCATAAGTATAAGCCAAAATAAAGAATACAATAGTCCCAAAACAGGAATATACAGAATGTGATTAGGAGAATTTTGCGAATGGCAAAAAAATGTATTGAGATATCAACAGAAAAGAATATAGGCAGAGTATCTTTTAACCGGCCCGATGTGAATAATGTACTTAACCATGAAATGATTCGAGATATTTCACTGGGGTTAACCGAATTAAATGCAAATAAGAATGTTCGGGTTATTATTTTTGAAGGAAAAGGAAAAGTATTTTGTGCCGGAGCCGATTTGGAGTGGATGCTTGAAGCTTCAAAGTACTCTTACGAAGGAAATTACGAAGACAGCCTAAGGTTGGCAACCTGTTTTCATAACATCTATTCATCAAAAAAAATTACCATAGCTTTATTACACGGAGGGGTTTATGGGGGTGGAAACGGAATATTGGCTGCATGCGATTTTGCATTTGCTACTGTGCGAACTACCTTTGCCTTCAGTGAAGTAAAACACGGGTTAATACCGGCTACAATTGCTCCATACATTATAAAAAAAATAGGTGTTTCCATAACAAAAGAACTTATGCTTACCGGGGAAAAGTTTAATGAGGAAAGAGCAGTTGAAATAGGACTGATTAACAAATGTTTTGACACTATGGATTTGTTAAAGCAGCATCTTGGTACTGTTGTAGATAAGCTTTTAGCAACAGCTCCGGACGCTCAAAAAGAAATTAAGTTAATGATTAATTACTTATCAGGTAAAATAATAGATGCAGATATAGTAAAAAAAACGGCTGAATTTATTGCTAAAACCAGGCAATCTGCGGAAGCTAAAGATGGAATGGAGGCATTTCTTGAAAAACGTAAACCTCCATGGTTGAATCATGATTTAGATTGAACCTAAAAATAATATTGTAGGATGAGAATTTTGAAGACGAATATGTAAGGAGTTATGCGATCGTTTAATAAAATATTGATTGCCAACCGGGGAGAAATTGCAGTTAGAATTGCAAGAACAGCTAAAGAAATGGGGATCAGTACAGTCGGTATTTATTCCACTGATGATCATAATTCTGGTCATGTTAATGATGTGGATATGGCTTTTGATTTAGGTTCAGGAACATTAAAAGAGACATACCTGGATATTGGTAAAATAATAGACATAGCAAAATATGTCAATTGTGATGCTATTCATCCGGGATATGGTTTTTTATCTGAAGATCATGAGTTTGCAGAAGCTTGCCAGGAAGCGGATATTGCTTTCATTGGTCCGTATCCCGGAGC
>CAZWGG010000525.1:605-4346 GCA_964633305.1 uncultured Bacteroidales bacterium | reverse complement strand
GTAATAGAATTGCCAGGTACTTTACAATTACATTTAATAGCTGAACATATGGTTTTATGCTTACATGGTATTGAATTTTTAATACCAGGTAAAAAACAAATATCAATACAATTAAAAATATGCACACATAAAAGAAATATTTTAGAAATGGATGTACTACGAAATCTATTTTGCTATTCCATAGTACTTTAAGTGTATAAATTAATATTGCCAAAGATAACAGAAATGTAGAAATCGGTATCTTTCCGGAAATTTGTATTTGAAGATTAAATTGTTGAATAAAGTCAATCTTTTCAATGTGGTTAAAGACTAATATAAAAAGTAATGAGAATACAACTCCCCATATTTGTATATCTTTAATGTTTATTTTCTTTAAAAGAAGTAATGACCATAAACTTATAATAAAAATAAAGATAATAATATTCCATCGAACATTCCATGTGTTATTAGAAAAGGGTAAAAGCAATAAAAAAGAATATAGGAATATTTTTAAAGTATGGTCAATTGTACTGTTAAATGATTTCATTACTTTACATTAAGATTTGAGTATACCTTTAGTTTAAAATTAGCATGACTGCCTTTGACAAAATAGTAAAAGCTTAAAAAGTAAAAATTTAAAATTGAATGAATCTCAAATTGATTAGTAATAATCTTTACTTTCTATTTCCAAACTGCTTAAAGATTTTTAGTTTTTTTAAACTAAAAATAAATATCCCACTTTCTACTAAAAACACAAGAGATTCTTACTCCATCAAATTGCTTTGTTTAAACTATCAAATTGTTATATGTTAATAGCTTAACCACACAATATATCAAATATAGATATTATTTTTTTTTAATCAAAATTCTTTAAAGGAATTAACACAATAATTTTTGAGATGAAAAGAATGTAAAGTAAAAAAACAGGCAAGTATTTCTGGATAAAAGGATTTTTTTGTCAAAAATCAATCTATTAAACATTATATGCTATATGAATTAAAAAAGCTTCCTGTTGAAAGTGAATAAATATTTAGAAACCTGTAAGCAAGATTAGTATCTTGTTAAAAAATTATTATTTTTGCAATCCTTAAAATTCTATATACAAATAATTAGTAATCATAATAAAAAAAAGAGATGAAAACTTTTTCAACTGAGCAAATCCGAAATATCGTTTTAGTAGGTAATTCAGGTTCAGGTAAGACAACACTTGCAGAATCAATGCTGTATAACGGGGGCACAATAGACAGAAGAGGGGATATAGAAAGTAAAAATACAGCATCAGATTTTAAGGATATTGAACAGGTTAATGGCAATTCAGTTTTTTCTTCACTTTTATTTACTGAATATAATGCGAAAAAAATAAACATTCTTGATTCTCCTGGATTAGATGATTTCGTGGGAGGCATGGTTTCTTCTGCTCATGTTGCTGATACTGCATTAATGGTACTTAATGCGCAAAATGGGGTAGAAGTGGGGGCAGAAGTTCATCATCGTTATCTTACGAAAGTAAATAAAGCAATGATAATTGTTGTTAATCAGCTTGATCATGAGAAAGCAAACTGGGAAAAAACAATTGAGACGGCAAAGGAGAGATTTGGAAATAATGTTACATTGTTACAATATCCTGTTGAGACAGGAGCCGATTTCTCAAGTATTATTGATGTACTTACAATGAAAATGTACAAGTATTCCGGGGATAAAGGAAAACCTGAGATTTTAGATATTCCTGCTGATCAAATGGATCATGCATCAGCATTACAAAGTGAACTTATTGAGAAAGCTGCAGAAAATGATGAGGCACTTATGGAACTTTTCTTTGAGAATGATACTCTTACAGAAGAGGAAATGCGATCAGGCATTACTTCCGGATTAGTTCAACGGGGTATCTTTCCGGTTTTTTGTGCTTCAGCTAAAAAAAATATAGGGGTGAACCGTTTAATGGAATTCTTATGCAATGTTGCACCATCTCCGGCTGACTTACCGGCACCTGTTGCAGGTGGAAAAGAAATAAAATGCGATAAAACCGGTGAACCGGCCATGTTCATTTTTAAGACAGCTTTTGAATCACATGTTGGTGAGATTAACTACTTTAAAGTAATGTCTGGCGAAATAAAGGAAGCTATTGACCTGGTTAATAACACGACACAGAATAAAGAAAGAATCTCACAAATTTTTGCTACAGCTGGAAAAAACAGGACAAAAGTATCTTCAATGGTTGCAGGTGATTTGGGAACTACTGTAAAGCTAAAAGCAACAAAAACAAATCATACCCTATCAACATCCACAAGCATTAAATTCGATTCAATTCAATTCCCTGAACCAAAGTATAGAGCTGCTATTAAACCCTTAAGTGAAGGGGATGAAGAAAAACTAGGAGAAGCCCTGCAGAAAATAAAAGAAGAAGATCCTACAATACGTGTTGAATATTCGAAAGAATTAAAACAAATTATTATTTCCGGTCAGGGTGAATATCATCTTAACATTCTTAAATGGCATTTAGATAATATTTATAAACTTGATACTGAATTCTTAAAACCAAAGATACCTTATCGTGAGACTATTACAAAAGCATCACAGGCAGATTACAGGCATAAAAAACAATCGGGAGGGGCTGGACAATTCGGTGAAGTTCATATGATAATTGAGCCTTATAAAAATGGAGTGCCTGATCCAACAATGTATAGCCTGGAAGGTAAAGAAATAAAAGTAAGTGTTAGGGGAAAAGAAGAACATGATCTTTCATGGGGCGGTAAACTAATCTATTATAATTGTATTGTCGGAGGATCGATTGACGCAAGATTTATGCCTGCTATATTGAAGGGGGTAATGGAAAAGATGGAAGAAGGACCACTTACGGGTTCTTATGCAAGAGATATTCGTGTAGCCGTATATGACGGGAAAATGCACCCGGTTGACTCAAACGAAATTTCTTTTCGCTTGGCAGGGAGAAATGCATTTAGTATGGCCTTTAAAAAGGCTTCTCCAAAAATATTAGAACCAATTTATGAAGTAGAAGTGTTTGTTCCTTCAGACAGGATGGGTGATGTAATGAGTGACTTACAAGGAAGAAGAGCTATTGTTCAGGGAATGACCAGTGAAGCAGGATTTGAGAAAATAACTGCTAAAGTACCTCTTGCTGAAATGGATAAGTATTCCACATCATTAAGCTCATTAAGCGGTGGCCGCGCAATGTATTCGATGAAGTTCTCCGAGTATATGCAGGTTCCGGGTGATATACAAGAAGAATTACTTAAAGCTTATGAAGCTGAACAAAAAGAAGAATAGAACATATTTTTTTTATTTGTTTGCCCCGGGACCCCCGGGGTTTTTTATTATTAATAATTTTCACGGAATAGATGCACAAAGCCAGTTTGTTGTTTTTTATTAAGTTTTTTTACTGCTAATTGTCCATCTTCCATAACTTCAAAAGCTTGAACCGTATTAACCACGTAATAATAAATTCCTTCACTTGCATCACGATTTGAATTTAATATTTTACCGTCCCATCCTTTCCAATCTCTTATTTGACCATTGAATTCATGTACTTTATTTCCATATCGATTGAAAATTACAATTGAAAAATCATATATGGAAACATCGTGTGTACGAAACAAATCATTCGGATTAGTTTCTTTAAGGTTTTCATCTTCCTGGTAATTTTTGAAAATGGAATTAAAACCATCTTCATTTGGTGTAAATACATTTGGAAACTTTAATGAATCCTTTTCACCAATCATTGAAGAGGAAAGAACAATCTCATCT
>CAZWGG010000525.1:0-595 GCA_964633305.1 uncultured Bacteroidales bacterium | reverse complement strand
GAGTTTCACGGTATAAGTTCCAGGCAATAAATAATTATAAATAATTGTATCTGAATTGCTAAACGTTGTACTATCCTTCCCATCACCAAATTCCCAAAGGTATTTAGCTGTATTTTTTGAATCCCTATCAAATATTTTATACTTTGCAGGTGCCGAATGTTCACCATTTGTAGAACTTTCATAACTCTCATCATAATAAACGCCATAATATTCAGGGTAGTAATCTTTATCTGATAATGGGATATATTCTGGTTCGAAATCGGCTTTTGATTGAACAGACTCGTAAAATACAGTATCTGTTCGTTGTAAATCAAATCTGTCTGTAACTGTAATAATATATTCTGTGTCTTCATACGGAGGTTTTGTTACATAAGCATTCCAGCGTTTACTTGGGTATGAACCTTCTTCAGTATCTTTCTCCCAATCGATATCATAATTGTTATCTACTTCAATAATAGAATCATAACCAGGAACATAATAAACATATCCTGTATTTATTAATTCAGATGTTATATTTAATACATTGCAGGTAGTATACGGAGGTTTGTGCGGTAAATTTCCATCCTCATCTTTTGATGTTATGTCTACGTTAAAA
>CAZWGG010000524.1:0-4347 GCA_964633305.1 uncultured Bacteroidales bacterium | reverse complement strand
TGGCTTATTCATATATGAAAACACATCTTTTTCAAAAACAGCCATGTTTTATATTGTAAAATCACGTATGAGAATTCTAGACAAAAGCAATCACTTAACCCGGAATAACTACTATTTGACAGATGATAAGTATACCATATCTGCACCTCGTGATACGGTATATAAATTTGCTGATAAAAACAAAACAATTTTATTGCTCAAAATACAATAAAGCATCCCTTTATTTGTTTTTATAATCTTCATACTGTAACTGCTGGTAAGCTTCACCTGCTTTTATAATATTTTTTGAAACATTTTTATTACCCAGGATGACCTCTTTTAATACATTGTCATAAACATATTTTATACTGTCTGTTACAAATCCGAAACCATTATTATATGCATAAAAAGCAAATGAATTGGTATATGAAGATAACAAATCTTTTCCAAACCGAAATCCACTGGTTGGTAAGTTTAATTGATTTAGAAGTGTTGGGGCCAAATCAATTTGTGAACCATATTTTTTTATTACAGTATCTCTTCTTAAAACCCCACCTAACCATAACATAGGTATCTGGTATTTTTCAAAACCATATACCAATGATCGGCCAGGAAAACGGCTGCCATGATCGGCCAACATTATTATAAGGGTATTTTCCCACCATGAACTTTTTTTTGCTTTATGAATAAAGTCACCTATACAACTATCAGTATAATAAGCAGCACTAAATAATTTAGAGTCAAGATCAGTGCCTTTGAATTTTGGTTCAACCGGAATATCAAATGGCTCATGGTTACTTAATGTAAAATAAACCTTGAAAAAGGGCTGTTCTGCATTTCCAATATCCTTCAAAATATAATTGAATAAAATATGATCCGGAACACCCCATCTTGAAATATCATCATGAGATTTGAAATCTGATTTTGAAATAATTTTTTCAAAATCTCCATTTATTAAAAATGATTTAAGATTAGCAAAATTTATGTCACCTCCATAATAAAAGGCTGAATGGTATCCGTTATTGATTAATATTTTGGAAATATACTTTAGTTTTTCTGTTTTGTGAGGTGATTTTATAATTGAAGTAGTTCCCTGCGTGGGATATCCACTTAAAATGGCTATCATTCCCTTATCAGATCTTGAATCATTGGCATAAAAATTAGTAAAAAAAACTCCTTCTTGTATAAGTTTATTGAAATTAGGAGTAATGCCAGGTTTTCCTCCCAGAGGTTCTACTAACTTCGAAGTAAAACTTTCGATTATAATTAGCATTATATTTGGTCTACTTATATTTAGTAAATCGACTGTATGCTTTGACTGCTTCAAAAGAATATCTTTCACATATTTTTCTGCCAGGTTATCATCCATCACATCAAAATACTTGTTTCCACCCTCTTTTTCGGTAAGAGAGAAACCAAGATTCCAAACAACATTTATAGCGGCATGGTTTGCGAATGAGTTAGAATGAAAAAAAACAGTGGAGACATTTACCGGTGCCGTATCAAAACTTCCCCTGATAGGCACAATTAAAGCAGGAAACAAAATAAGAAAAAGCACAAAAGATTTTATATTTCCTTTTTGTAAATTATGAAGATACTTCCCTACTTTTTTATTATATAAGAAAATAAAAAAAAAGGCGATCGTTCCGGTGAAAAGAATGGATAAAATCAAACTAAACCAAGATATTGATGCCACCATTTCATCCGGATTTTTTAAGTACAATAAAGGAGTCTTATCGAGCCTGAACCCCCAGTACTTATAGAGTATCAAATCAGAAACCACAATTAGGGAAACAATTGATAGTAAGATATAAGTATAGTATTTTAGTATATAAAATGCGGTATTACCTCTAAAAAAACATGTAATAATAATAACCCATGTTGGTAAAATAAGAAAATAACCTATACAAGAGAAATCTAATTTTAAACCATGAACAAAGATACCCAAAATAGATACAAAATTGAGAGTTAAGGTTTCATTAAAATAAAAAATCAAGAACAAAAATTTACAGAAAATAAAAAACAGAATCCAAAAGAATATATAGGCTAAAAAGAAAGAAAAACGATTTTTCATTAAAGTGAAATTTGGTTAAACGTTTGTTTATAAATTTAGTATCATAATTCTTTAACATGCTGTATATCAACCTATAGAGCCCTCATGTCTGAATATTGTAATGCCTTTCGGCATGTAAGCATGGTTAAGGCGGCATGCAATTGTAAACTCGGTTTATCGCCTTTTTTGAACGCCTGTATATCAAGGTTTCATATTAATAAACCACTTTATGATAGTCCAAAAATATTAATAAATTAGTTTTTTTAATTCCAAAAAGGGTACTTAATCCAAATATTTTTTCATTTTCCCCAATAACTCATCTATGCCAATTGGTTTAGTAATAAAATCGTTACACCCTGCATCAAAACATTTGTTTTCATCAACAGGCATTGAAGATGCAGTTTGGACTATTATTGGAATCTCATTATTTATCTTACGTATCCTTCTGGTAAGCTCGAAACCGTCTACCTCAGGTAATTTAATATCCATAAGTACCAGGTCATAATTGGAAATGGCAGATAAATTTTTCAATATTTCAGTTCCGTTTGACATTGAATGGCAATTGATATTTGTTCTTTTTAGTATTTCTTTTAGAAATTTCACACTCGAATAATCATCTTCTATAATTAAAATGTTTCTGTTTTGCCAATTTATACTTTTTACTGTCCCTTCAGAATTTTTATTGGTATTTCCGTTTTCTTTTGGAACTGGCTTATAAGGAACAATTATATGAAATGTTGATCCCTTGTTTACAGTTGATTCTACCCATATTTTTCCATTCATTAATTCAACAAATCCTTTAGCTATAGTTAGTCCTAAACCATTACCACTAAACTGCCTTGTAAAAGCATCTTCTAATTGCCTGAATCTTTCGAATACAATATCTTTCTTGTCATTGGGAATTCCTATGCCCGTATCTTTTACCCAAAATTGGACAAACATATCAACAAACGTATATCCAAACTCAATATATCCTTTTTCAGTGAATTTAACGGCATTATCAAGTAAATTATGAAGTATTCGTTTAATTCTAAACTGATCGGAAATAATAAATGAATCCTGCATTTGATAGGATTTAATAATCCTTAAATCAAGATTCTTTTGTGAGTCAATGAGTTTTTCCTTGTAAAATCCATGCAACTCATCCAGTAATTCATTTAATGAAAATACTGTTTGTTTTAATTCAATTTGGCCTGTTTCAATTTTTGAAATATCTAAAATATCATCTATTATTCTCATAAGATCTTTACATCTATCTTTAATAATCCGGGTATATGATTTTCTTTTTATATCAGTAAGATTTTGGGATTCAATCAACATACTAAATCCAATGATACTGTTCATTGGAGTTCGAATTTCGTGGCTCATATTTGCTATAAATGCAGACTTTAATTTATCACTCTCCTCAGCTTTTTCTTTGGCTTCTAAAAGTTCTTTTTCAGCAATAATTCTCTCGGTAATATCCTGTATTACTAAAACCATATAAATAGGTTCCCCAAGATCATTATTAATTGTATTGCCGGAAATATTGCCATAAAATTCTTTTCCCGATTTATTACAGAATTTCAATATTCTATCTTTTATTCTACCTTTTTCTTTAAACTCATTATTTATCGATTCAACATTATTCTTTTCGTCATATGATACTAAATTGTAAATATTCATTTTTTTAAGCTCCAAACGTTTATATCCGAATAACTGTAATTGTGTAAGGTTACAATCAATAATTTCACCATTAGGATTTACTATGCATATGGCGTTTGGAGAAGAATTAAATATCTTATTAAGTTTTTCCTTGTTTGATTTTAATGCACTTTCTATTTCAATTCTCTCAAGTTCGGCAGAAGTACGGAATGAAAAAACTTCAAATATTGTTTTGGCGTACTGTGGATATTTGATAGGTTCTTTGAACAAAGCTACCATAATACCTATTACTCTGTTTATGCTATTTCGCAATGGGATGCCAATATATCCGGCAATTTGCATTCTTTTCAGAAGTAAATCTTTTGGAAATAAATCACTAACGTCTTCAGGGAAAACTGTTGCACCTTTTTTCTTAACTCGTTCACAAGGTGTATTTTTTAAATCGTATTCGAAATTATCTATTATTTTATTTTCATGATAAAGTGAAATTATTTTCACTCTCTCGTTTTTTTTATCAATTAATTTTGCAATATAAACATAATCAGCCTCTAAAGTGTTTGCTATTTGTTTAACTATTGCTTTGAAAAAATCCATCCCAACATTATCAGCGATACCGGTTTGTATAGCTCGAATATTTTTATCAATAAAGTCTAGTGTTTTACCTGAATCAT
>CAZWGG010000523.1:0-4351 GCA_964633305.1 uncultured Bacteroidales bacterium | reverse complement strand
GGCAGGAATTTTACTTGAGAAGAAATACACGGAGGCTTATCAGAAAGCTTGGTTATCGTTGGTGGAATATATTAACGAAGATGGAAAAATAACAGATGTTTGTGTAGGAACAGGCCAAAGTGATGACATTAACTATTATTTAAATCGTCCAAAAACAACAGGAGATCTGCATGGTCAGGCACCAATTTTATGGTTTGCTTATAACCTGTTAGCTAGGTAGTTTTCAATCTGTTTTTTATAGATATATTGCTAAACATTGCTTGGATGATAATGTTTTAAGAAGCTTGTAATTTATTCAATCTTTTCTTCGGTATTTCATTGGCTTATAAAAAATTTTTAATTTACTATTAAATAAAGATTAAGTAAAGGATTTTTACATGAAATTGTTATAAATTTGTTAATTGAATTGTATATGCGTCATGGAATTAAATTATAATTTCTTTGATCCTGAAAATAGTATTGCTCCTGCAAAGGGTAAAATTATAATTTCCGAACCTTTTTTACAGGATAATTATTTTAAAAGATCTATTGTTCTACTAACAGAGTATTTAGAGGAGGGATCGGTAGGATTTGTTCTAAACAAACCATTGAACCTGAAAGTGGAAGAAGTTATAGCCGGTTTTCCTAAAACAAATGCGCTAGTATCTCTTGGCGGACCGGTTAATACAAATACATTACATTATCTTCATACCCTGGGTGATATAATTCCTAACAGCATACAGGTATTGGAGAATATTTACTGGGGGGGTGATTTTGAGGTTGTAAAAAAGTTAATTGAATCTGGAAATTTAAATAGAGAAAACATAAGATTTTTTTTGGGATATTCGGGGTGGAGTGCTCATCAACTTGATAATGAACTGGCTGATAATGCATGGGTAGTCTCAGAAATTGACCCAATGGAAGTTATGACACCTATGAATAAACATTTTTGGAAAAATACCCTAAAACGCCTTGGGAAAAAATTTGAAATGTGGTCAAATTTTCCTGAAAATCCACAAATGAACTAATTCCCAAATGCAACTTCATTTAATTTATTTATAAGGAACTTTGAAAATTTATTATAGAATCTTTTTTTTCTGAAAGCCAAAATCCACCTGATTCCTGTAATAGCATTCGTTATAAAAATTTCATCAGAAGTTAATAAATCTTGGATTGTAATAGAACTTTCAGAATTTACTTTTAAATCTTCTGAAAGAAGTATATTAATAATTTCTTGCCTCATTGTTCCTGGCAAACAACCTTCATCTAAAGCTGGGGTGTATATAGTTGCACCTTTTAAAATAAAAATATTTGAACTTATAGTTTCACAGACTCTTTCCTTGTTATTCAATATGATACAATCATCAAGATTATTTTCAGATCTATATATTCCGGCCATTACAAATAGTATGGCACTTGAAGATTTTACTTTTGAAAGATCATTTATTGGTTTTTTTAAATCGGGAAAAATATCGATTGAATATCCTCGTTTATTCAAAACATATTTATCTTCTTCAAGTATTGACGAAGTAATGAGAAATGATACCCGGTTTGATATTGGTGAATAAAAACCACCACTATTTCTAAATACGGAAACTCTTGCCCTTGCCCCTTGAAATAATTTATTTCTGGTTAATACTCCTTTTATATGTTTAGAAAAATAGTCTGCTGAAAAATAATTGGGAATCTCCATTTTTAAAATTCTCATCCCTTCAAGAAGCCTTATAATATGTTTTTCAATAAATTGGGGGCGTGTTCCGTTATTATGTATTGTTTCAAACAAGCCATCACCGTATAGAAATGCCCTGTTGTTAGCTTCCAATACAGGATTTTCTGTTTTTATATATTCCCCGTTATAACAGATATATTTTATATTAGGCATTATTTTATATTGTTTCTGATCTAAAATTATTGAACTAGAAAGAATCTAACGTCCTAACAACTGGGATATAAAAAAATTAATTAATTTAAAATCAAGTATTAATGGAAATAAAAAGCCAAATATTGCACCAATAAGGTGGGCATCATGATTAATATTATCAACATTTTTTCTGCTCATGTAATGAGAATAGATGAGATATAGTATTCCCAGAATTATTCCAGGCACAGGTAGTAAGGCAAAAACGTATAATTTATCCCAGGGATTAAAAAAGATGTAAAAGAATAAAATTGCAGAAGTAGCACCAGAAGCTCCAACAGAATTATACCATATATTATCTTTATGCTTAAAGAGGCTTATTAAAGAGGCTATTATGATAGCTGAAAAGTAGAATAACACATATACCAACCTGAAGAACTTAATTATTCCATTACTTTCTAATTCTTTAAGCCAGCTTTCTACACCGGTACCAAACATATACAATACGAACATATTTACAAATAAATGCATCCAATTAGCATGTACAAAACCATGTGAGATGAGCCTGTACCATTCTTTCCTGTGATATACCTGGTACGCATTGAATTGAAGTTTTGAAAAAAGTTCAGGGTTGTTAAATGAAGATATTGATACTAGAACTGTAAATCCAATTATTATCCAAGTCATATTGTAAAAGTTTAAATAATACCATATTAATGAACCCTTAAATATGGAAAGAGTTCAACTTTTCTTTAATGTAAAATTTTATATATAAGTTCTTTTAATAAATCGCCATCTGAGGTAGAGATATTACCTATTCCTTTTGATTTAAGGTCATATTCACGAAGCAGTGAGATTATAGTTTTTGCTTTTAAAGGGGTAAAACTTTTTGCTGCTCTCTGATAATCATTCACAAAATAAGGATTTATTTTCAAGGTACTGGCAACACTCGTCCTGGACTTGTCTTTAAGGCTATGATATAACAATATCTTATTAAAAAAGAAGTACAAAGATGTTATAGTGAGTATGATAGGATTATTTTTAGAATTCTTATCAAAATATTTTATAATCCTATTTGCCTTTAATATGTCTTTAGATATAAGTGCATTTTGTAACTCAAAATTATTGTAATCTTTGCTAATACCTATGTTTTTCTCAATATGTGCTACATTTACTATTTTCTCATTTCCAGGTAAGGTTATTACGAGTTTTTCTAACTCATTAACGATTTTACCCAGATCATTTCCAAGATATTCAGCAAGTAATTGGCTGGCAGATGGTTCAATTTTAATGTTCTTACTTTTTAGATAGCTGGTTATCCATTCCGGAATTTGGTTTTCATAAAGTTTATTTGATTCAAAGATAACACCCTTTCTTCCTAGAGCAGTATATAACTTTTTTCTCTTATCAATTTTTTTATATTTGTAATTAATAACCAAGATAGTTGAATGTAAAGGATTTTCGGCATAGTAAACCAAACTATCTATATCTTTAAGGTTTTGGGCTTCTTTAACAATAACAACCTGGTACTTGGCCATCATTGGGTATCGTTTTGCCGTATTTATTAAATTTGCAATATCAATATCATTCCCATACAAAATAATTTGATTAAAAGATTTTTCTGAATCGTCCAAAACATTTTCTTCAATATAATCAGATATCTTATCTATAAAATAAGATTCTTCTCCCATAAGAAAATATATAGGAGCATAATCTTTGTTCTTTAGGTTTGATAATATTTTTTCAAAAGTCATAGAAAACAATTAATTTCTTTTACAAAGAAAATAAATTTATATTGAAAGACCCCGGGTTTGTAAATTTTATAAAAATGAACCTTAAGTTATTTCAGTTATATTAGAGAAAAATTGATTTGTAAAAAAGTAATCAAATTTTTTTCGGTATAAATGATTTCTATTAGAAAAAATAAGTGAAGTATATGGATACTTTTTAGATTTGTAAAAGCAAATTTTATTTTACAAATGCAAAGGCTTAATCTTCCTTTATATGAATTTAAGTTTCGTTTTAAGCAGAACAAACACTATCTTTTTGACGAAGTGAGAAAAAAATATGTTTTAAATACACCAGAAGAATGGGTTCGACAAAATTTTATTAAATACTTAGTTGTTGAAAAAAAATATCCTATATCACTTATATCCATAGAGTATGAGATAAAAATCAACCATCTTTCAAAACGTTGTGACGCCATAATATTCGACAAAACAGGAGATATTAAAATGATTTTAGAGTTTAAAGCTCCTACAATTTCCATAAATCAACATTCTTTTGATCAAATTGTAAGGTATAATACTAAATTAATGGCACCTTTTTTAATTGTTTCAAACGGGTTAAAGCATTATTGCTGCAATATTAACTATGAAATGAATGATTATAAATATATAAAGGAAATTCCCTCGTACGAGGTGTTATGTAAATAGAAAAAATTAATTACGGGTACTTTTTGAAAAAAAATTTGCTATTCTTTCTTTCATTGATTTTTTACCATCTGAATGTCCA
>CAZWGG010000522.1:0-4356 GCA_964633305.1 uncultured Bacteroidales bacterium | reverse complement strand
TTTCCTTTTCCCTAAGCAGCATTTGAGAATATAATACTCCCTTAAGGCCGGAAGAAAAATAATTATTATTTTAAAGAAAAATAGGAGATTTAAAATGACAGACAAACAAAAAATTCTTTCTAAGATAGGGGAAGAAGTAAAATTCGGTTATCCTGGAAAAGAAGGTAAAAGATATGGCGAGCTTATACATAGAATTATTGTTCATGAAAATAAAGTAGGCAATATTTCGTATTGGGATATTGTTGACTTCATTAAATTTAAAGATGAAAATACAATAAGGATGCGAATCGGTTATTACCGAAAGAAGAGAGTTCTTCGTTTCGCAGGCCAAAATACAATCACGGAACCTTTACATATATGGAAAAAAATATTTGTTAACGCAGCTAAAGACAAGGATAGAGAATGGTTTCGTAATCTTCTTAAAGACGTTATTAAAGAAAGACCAAAGTGGGACAAGAAATCCTCGAATAAATAGGGCCAACAATCGTTTTTTACAAACGCCCCGCATTCGTCAAAATTACTCCCGAAAAGGGACGCCTCCCGTAAGGGATGGCCAAGCCATAAAGGCGGGCGGGTAAACTTTATAAATAAAAAGGAAATAACTATGGTGTCCCCAGATTTCAGATTTTCCCCAGCCATTGGAGTGATCTCTAATAATTTATAATATTTGTGAGATTGATAATGTACGAAAATATTTTGAAACAAGTGACCCCAATCAAAGAAATGAGAGGTGATGATGAAAAAGATAGCTCTTTATTGGATGAACTGCTTGGGCGAGCTGTCGATTATCTTTGTTCGCAACCTTGGTGTCCCAAAATAACAGAAAAATTCTTTGGATTCGGTATCGGAGGAGTTGTAGGTGTGTTTTTGTTCAGATTGAGCAAGAAAATCAATGAGATCGATGAATTTTTATGGGTGATTGTCGGGGATTTACCCTCAGCTTACTTTGTTATTGACAGGGCACAAAATCCTAAAGGGGCCCTTGAAATATATTGCGAACTTATGGAAGAGTGGATAAAGGCAGTAATGAAAGGAAATTCTTTGGATAGAGTGTTTCCTGTAAATGTCCCACCTACACCACAATATGCGGAGCAACTACGCTCAAGGATACAGTTTTTAAGAGATAAAATAATTCCGACATGTAAATAACTTTAGAGCGAAATTTTAACGGGAAAGGTAACCACTAAGACGCCAAGACGCAAAGCATAATAATTATCAATTCTTAGTAACTTAGTGCCTTGGTGGTTAAGGCAAAGGGGTTGTCGGGGATTGATTTTTGCATTATAATTAATAACGCCCCGCCACAAAAAAGGCGGGCAAGCTTTATAAATAAAAAGGAAATAAGGATGGTGTTCCAGGAATTTCTGAGATATTAAAAATATATAAATAAAGGAAAATCTAAAATGAATTGGTGGCAAACATTAATCGTGACGGTTGTAGGAGCATTATCAGGTGGTGGATTGACTGGTTATTTTACATTACGTGCCTCAGATAAATCTCATAAGGCTGCGCTAGATATCCAAAAGCAAAATCAGAAAAAAATAGTCAAGGGTTTTCTTCAAGCTATACATGATGAAATCGAAACATTGTGGGAATTATATCAATCGGGGATTGGTTATAAATTAGAAGCTTTGCAAGAAAATTATGCTTTGCTTTATTATTATCCAGTGACCCACGATTATTTTACAGTTTATGTCAGTAACGCTTTTCTCATTGGGCAAGTAGAGGATGCGGATCTTCGGAAGCTAATTGTACAAGTTTATTCAAAAGCTCGCGGTTTGATTGATTCTTATAGAATGAATAATGATATGTTGAGCAAGTTTGAATTCTGGTCGAATTTACACAGGGAAACCAATAACCCAATATACGAACAAAATGCAAATGGACAATTAGCCGCAATGCAGATTTATGCAAAATCAATGAAGAAATCTCACGACGATCTTAAGGAATTTTCTGGGAAATTATTAAGATCCCTGCGGAAAATGGGAGTGATTTCGGAACAAGATAAATCTATCTCTTAGGATAAATTGGTATAACAATTATTTTTACGAACGCATTTATAAATAAAAAGGATATAAATGCGATTTAGCCAGAATTATCTACAACAGTCATTTAATATTTTAACGAAGCAAAATGATACTATACAAATATCGTTCGTTAGCGAATTTTGAGTACGTCCTCGATATAATCCTGAATCAGCGATTATATTGCTCTACATACCCTGAACTAAACGACCCTTTTGAAGGCGTTTTCGAAACTACAATTCCTAATTCCTATATAAGATCGATAGGAATGTCTGGCAAGGTTAATCCAGGTTATTTAAGAGGGTTAGTTGAGTTACGGAAAAAAACTTACAAGAAGGCGGAAGATATTTTTGAAGATGAGGTTGATACATTTAAAATTTGCAGCTTGTCTTCGGACTTAAGCGATGTTCGCTTGTGGTCTTATTATGCAGATGGGCATAAAGGAATTGTATTTGAAATAGATTTCTCGGGATTACAAACGATATACAAGGTGATGTATACTGAGAAATTGCCCTCAAGCGGTTGGTTGGATTGGACAAACATATTAGGATCAAAGCCAAGTGCTTCTGAATTGTTATCACATAAGACAAAACATTGGGCGTTTGAATCTGAGTATCGAATTATTGACGAGAGTAAAAATTTGGAGCAAGGCATATTTTTTGGCATTGAAGGCAGAATAAAAGCCATATATTTGGGGACTCGCACGAGTGCCAAACACTGTGAATTATTGAAAAAATTAGTGAAAGGTAAAATTCCAATTTGGACCACGACAATCAATCATGAAAAGGTTATTGTGGAGCCCGATAAATTAATAGAAGAAGAAAAACATTAGCTGTCCCAGTTTATTTTATTACCCATTTATTATGGAATACATAAGCAATAGTTACATAGAACAAGCCGTCAAAATACTTGCAGATTCAATTGGCATTAAAGACAGCGTGGATGATCAAAAAATAATATCTCTTGTTAGCCAAAAGAAAGTTAAGGAGGGTATAAAAGAAATTGCTGAATATCTGGGGCTACCGATAGAAATAAATCTTTCATATGTGCCAAAGGGTTATCATCCGGACAATACAAATAATTTTCATAGCACGCACTTAGTAAAAACTGATTGGAGAGGGAGGGGAAGCGAAAGTATAATCGCTCAAATTTCTATTCCAAGCGATTTGCCGATGTATGGGACTTCTGGATTAAATAATTTTCCGATAAGCGTAAGAGTTAGCGAAAATTGTACGGATAATCCAGAGGCTTTTATAACCACAATGGCTCATGAACTTTCACATATTCTTTTGTACTCACTATGGCATAAAGAAAAAGACAACGAAATTTACACAGATATTACAGCTATGATGTTGGGGTTTTCAAATATAATAAAAAATGGCAGAAAAGTTAATAAAACAAGCAGTTCAACCGATTACGGATTATTTTCCAACACAACCACAACCACAACTGAAACTACTACTTATGGATATTTATCAGACGATAATTTTAACTGTGCTTATAATAAGATTGAGGAAATATTAAACAGGTATAAACAAGGAAAGAACAGACTAGTTGCGAAAATTAAAGAAATTACGAAAAAATTGAAAAAGAACCGAAAAACGATAGCTTACTTTCAAAAATATCTTGAATATGTTGATAAGAATCTGAATCGTAAAATGTCCCAAGAAGACGGAAACAAAATATCCACTTATCATCAAATTGGATACACAGACGAATTTGAGCAATTGGTTCGTCAAACAGAAAAAGAGTTAAAACAATTTAACAATTTTATTCTAAACCTAAATCATTACAACGAAAATATTTTTAACACTATCAAGGGATATGAAGAAAAAATAGGCGATACTGGCATTATTTTGAATATGAAACACGAAAAGCTGAAAGATGATGTTAATGTTTTGAAAAAGCAGGTTTCGTTTGTTTATAAATCAAAAACTTTTATTGTAATCAATTTTGGTAATCGGTAGTTGATAAATATAGAGCCCCCGCGGCGCTTGTCCACAGGATCCCTAACGGGAAGCGGGGAGTTATAGAACAACATTAACCGTATTCGACGGAAAGCTCAATTTAACGGATAGTTTAAAGTGTAAAACTCAAAACCATATCTTAAAGCTGATAGTTTTACGTTGTGGCTTTGCATTTTAAGCTTTAAACTTTACACTATAAAACAATGCTAATGGTATTACTCGGATAGCTCTCACCCATAAATCCGTCGCTCGTCGCTCGGGTCACGGGTCACGAGACACAAGTCACAATACGACTGCGATTGTGTTACTTGGAAAACTCTCCCCTCGCTGCGCGAGAAATTAGATAGTAGAACAGTAGAGCAGTT
>CAZWGG010000521.1:0-4360 GCA_964633305.1 uncultured Bacteroidales bacterium | reverse complement strand
TTACATGCTTTTAAAATTATGTTCGTAGCCTTATTCTTTGTTTCAGTAGGAATGTTAATTGATTTACAGTTTTTAAAAGAAAATGCTCTTACAATAGGTTTGCTTGTTTTAATTGTATTAATTGTCAACAATACAATTAATGTTTTAATCATGCGCATTTTTTGTAAAGACTGGAAAATGAGTTTTTACGCGGGCGCTTTGTTGTCACAAATTGGTGAGTTTAGTTTTATTTTAGGATCAACAGGTTATTATTCAGGTATTATTAAGATTTATGACTACCAATTAGTTATTAGTACCATAGCACTTACCTTGTTTATAAGCCCAATGTGGATTAACCTGTCCAGGAAGATTATTAATATAGGAGTGCCTTGAACTTATAAGTATAGTAAATATTAATATTAAGAAATAAAATTATTTAGCTATTTTGCTTGAATTTACTCTTATTATATTCAACAATAAAGGTTTAAGTAACTATTATTCAGTGTGTCTCATGATGTATTTGCTATAATCTTTTAACATGGGTTGATAGGCTTCTTTAAATAGTTTGGAAGAAATAATAAAGTCAGCAGTAGCACGATTACTGGCTGTTGTAACATTGTAGACCACAGCAATTCTCAAAAGCGCTTTCACATCAACATCATGCGGTTGTTGTTGCATAGGGTCCCATAAAAAAATGAGAATATCAATATTACCTTCTGAAATCATTGCGCCGAGCTGTTGATCACCGCCTAATGGGCCGGATTTCAACTTTTTTATCGCTATTGGTTCTCTTCTTTTTTCGTTTTGTCTGGTGTTTAATAGGTTTTCGACCAGTTTACCTGTTGTCCCTGTGCAAATTAAATGATGGTTACACAAAATTTCCCGGTTCCAATCAACCCATTCTAAAAGATCTTTTTTTCTATTGTCATGGGCCACCAGCGCTATACGTTTCTTTTTTTCCATTATATTGTTTGAATTTTTTCTGATTATTTATCAGACAGTATCTTCCTGTAAACCTTAAGCCATGGCTTCAAAAACAATCAGGCCAAAAGGTTCGTGGAAACGTATGGGATGCAAAAGTGCACGTGCCCTCGTCAAAAGTGTAAGCCGGGCATTTGGACGTGAATTGCTAATATACACTTTACCATTGCAAAACTGCATACACAAATTTTAAACATCCTGTGAATTTACATTACCATCATCTAAATGGTCTTTTCAAATTCCTTTGTCAGAATTCTCCTTTTTTTAGTGAAACGTTCATTAAAAAGTTTTTCAAATCTTCCCACAAAAGAAAATGAACCGAGCTCTCGAGCTCACCGCAGGCAATAAATATTTTAATGATAAGTTCCATAATACCAATTTAATAAATAATTCTATATCTTATAAATAAAAGTTGGAAAACACTCCTTAAATTGAAGCAGCTTCATATCCACTTTTTATTATGGTTGATATCATTTTGAACCGCTCATTTGCTTTGACATTATTAGAAGTATGGGCCGGGATAATGATGCCCTCACCTGTTTTCAGTATATTTGATTTGTGATCGATCACTACTTCGGCATTGCCTTCAAGAATCTGGATAAAAGTATCAAATGGAGAAATTTTTTCAGTTAATGCTTCTCCCGTATCAATAGCAACTACAGTTACATTGCCTGTGGTTTTTCGTATAATAGTTTTTGTTACCACAGAATTAGGAACATACTCAATGATTTCAATTAAAATGAGTGTTTTTGATTTTTCCATTTCAGTATTTACCATAAGTTTTGCTTTAAATAAAATAAAGGTAGTTCAACCAACAGGACAAAGCATTATACAATTGATGGTTTTATTTACATCATTCACACGTTTTCGAGTGTATTACGCCTTTTATTCTTGAGCGCTTTAAAGTGGGATGGTGTTAAACCCGTAATTTTTTTAAACTAATTGGATAAATGTACTACACTACTGTAATACATTTTGTAAGCTATTTCGGTAAGATTAAGTTCATCATAAACAATCAGTTCCTTAACTTTTTCAATTTTATGTGCCAGATAAAATTTTTCAATGTTAATACCTTTTACTTCCGAAAAAAGATTGGCCAGGTAGGTGTAATCATGCTGTAATTTTTCGCTTAAGTAATCCGATAAATTTATTTTTATTTGTTCATCATTTTTAATTTTTTCTTGCCCTTACTTTTGTTGTTTCATTAATCCAACCTTCAACTGTAAAATCCGTACCTTCTGTTAACGATCTAAAAAAGATTTCTTCTTTTGTTGGAAAAAGGGCTGAATATTGTCGTACCAAATCATTAGCCATATCGGCAACACTTGGATCAACATTTTTAGCTTTTATAAATTTATCAACAGCAACCCAATAAACAGTTGCTTTATTAAATTCTTCAGAGCTAAAAGATTGACTACTAGCTGCATAAGCCGTTCCAATTAATATGTAAGCATCGCCAAAGTCCGGTTTAAACTTAATGGCTTCCAAAGCATTATTTCTGGCCGATATATAATTTTTCTGTTTATAGGCAACTAAAGCCTTTTTATAATAATATAGTGCTTTATCGTCTTTATTGGTTTCCTGTTCTGCAGCTTTTGAATAATAGTCCATTGCTTTGTCTAATTCTTTCCTTACCTCAAATAAAGAACCCAAGTTATACGCTGCTTTTGCTGATGATTCAAGCTTATATAGGGCTTCTGATGACTCTGCAAATAACCCAGATTCCTTACAGTTGGTTTTATCAAGTAAATAGGTGATCTTCTTAAGCAGTTCAACATCATTTGGTGATTCTTTAAACTTTGGAGTAAAAATAGACAGAAGCGCTTCACAATCAGCAGCCCCACTTTCGGCAAACATTTTTTCAACATTACCAAGAGCAGCTTTAGTTTCTTCAACATCTGATAATTTTTTATTAGAACTACTTAGCATATTTATTTTTTCATTTAATAAATCGCTAACTTGAACATAATCACTAATAAAATCACTTGCTGAGTGGCTATTGTTTTTATATAGTACATTGGAAGCTTGTGTGAAAGCCACACATACGGCTTCTTCTGATTTGGCTCCACTTATTTCTATAGACTTCTTCAAAAAATCATACCCGGTTTTAACTTCATCGGGGCGATACCTCAGCCAGTCAATTCCTTTCCACCCCAACACATAACCTTCCTGGTCGAAATATTCAATACGTTGATCATAGAGCTGCATAAGTGTATCTAAGTAAGGATTTACAGTTTCTTCATTCTCAGCATTTTCAATTTTATGTTTAAGGATTTTCGCCCCCCTGATGTAAATGCTTTTATTTGCACCAGGACAATTTATATAACAGTATTTCCATGCATCATAGGCATAATCGAACATGTTAATTTCGACGTATTCTTTCATAATGGATAAATTACTGGCACATTCATTACGTGCTTCTTCATCCTGCCCATATTTGGGGTCCTGCAAATATTTTTGAGCGTTTACAAAAAATGCAAATTTTATGATCATAATCATGAAAACGGCCCCTTTTATTGTTATCCTTTTATTCAAATTCATAATTTCCATATTTTAATTTGAGCAAATTTCTCAATTTTGCGAATTTACTATATAAATACAAAATACAGGCCAAATAGCAATAATTAATTGATAGTGGTGTTTATATTCTATTATATGTATTAATTTTAAAGCATATTTGCTATTTATAAATGCTAATTAAAGTGAATAAACTGAATGTATTAAAAAAATTCTTGTCTGTTTTTTTTATAGGGTTAGTCTTAGTTACTTGTAAAACTGTTCCATTAAGCAACAGAAAGCAAGTAAATCTTTTACCCGAATCAATGTTGATTGAAATGAGCCTTACAAACTATGATGCATTTTTGAAAGGGAATAAGCTTTCTAATAATCAGCAACAATTACAAATGCTCAAAAATGTTGGAGATAGGGTATCTGCTGCTGCTGTTGAATTTATGAAAAAAAATGGACTTGAAAAAAATGTAGATTATTTTAAATGGGAGTTTAATCTTGTTGAAAATGAAGTTCCAAATGCATGGTGTATGCCAGGTGGCAAAATTGTATTTTATGCAGGTATATTACCACTAACTCAAAATGACGCGGGGGCTGCAGTTGTTATGGGACATGAAATTGCTCATGCAATTGCCAGGCATGGAAATGAGAGAATGAGCCAAGGTTTAATAGCCCAAATGGACGGTTTAGCATTAGCGGTCGCTTTACAAGAAAAACCCGAAGAGACCCAACAAATATTTCTCACTGCCTATGGTTTAGGAGCAACTGTAGGTATTATGTTGCCTTATTCCAGGACCCACGAATATGAAGCCGACAGGATTGGACTGGTATTATTGGCCATGGCTGGATATAATCCCAATGAAGCTGTAAGTTTTTGGAAAAGAATGTCGAA
>CAZWGG010000520.1:0-4364 GCA_964633305.1 uncultured Bacteroidales bacterium | reverse complement strand
ATTCCCCAGTATTTGAATATATATTTTATGAGCTCAACAGCTATAGATATGGATGACCCGTTTACGCCCGGTTTTGATATAGGATATGATTATAATACAGGGTATGGACTAATTCAGGCTGATAAGGCAACTGAAAAACTTCTTAAATATATTGGTATCAAACCCTTATCTATTTTTGCCGAATGTTCTGAAAATCCCGGTCCTTCTCGTAACTGGCGTATACACAATCCAAATCCATTCAACGTTAATATAGAATGGGAACTTATATTTAATCCACAAAGTGGCAGCATGGTAGCAGAATCGGGCGATACGTACCTGAGTACCGTATCTGATCCCTATTTTAATCTAATGGTGATTTCATGGAATGACCAATGGGGCTTCTTAAAAAAAGATGCAGCATTTTCTCCGGGGTATCATTGTTTCGGTTTAAAATCTTCTTTTGCTGATAACAACCAGGTTCAATCGGGTCATGACTTATTTGTTGTAACCAAAACATATCCCAATCCATTCAAAGACAAAATAACCCTCGAAATTTTCACGGGTGATGCTTCTGATGTAAGTGTAAATCTATATAGTATAGATGGTTCTTTGATCAAAACAGAAGTATTTACTGACATTACGGGTTATTCAATTGTAAATATCAATGCCCATGGTATTCCACAAGGAATGTATGTTATGAAAGTAATGTCAGGTGATGGTGAATTAATTGAAACAATCAAACTTTTCAAAGAATAAACCCATATACGGTTTTATTGAAAATGAGCTGTCTCAAAAATAGTTTGGGACAGCTTTTTTATTGATTTTATGTGCAAGCACTAAATTACCTGACCGAATACGTTGTGATTGTAATTGAAGTTTTCGCATTATACACTTATGAAAAAGTAAATTTCCGGTCAAATATAATTGAAATTAAAAAGGTAACTTTGCTTCAACCAAAATTTGATATCATGAATAATGTTTTCAAAAAAATAATCTTTTTAACTTTTTTATTATTTTCAACAATGGCTAATCATGTATTTCCCCAGCAATCAAACATTGGTTTTTTCGATGATCATACCGATATTGGAAATGTCAAAATACCAGGTTCGGTAAAATATAAACCTGAAACACAGGAATACACTATTGAAGGTTCGGGATCAAATATGTGGTTTGAAGAAGATGAGTTTCATTTTTTATGGAAACGAATGAAAGGCAACTTTATTTTGAGAGCCCGGATTGAATTTATAGGCAGTGGTGTTGATCCTCACAGAAAAATAGGCTGGATTATCCGAAATAATCTTAACCCGGGTTCTTCGCACGTAAATGCATGTATACACGGTGACGGTCTTACTTCTTTACAATTTAGGAGAAGCCCCGGAAGCAAAACAGAGGAAATACGGTCAACTTTGACGGCACCGGATATAATCCAACTGGAACGCAATGAAAATACATATATTTTATCGGTTGCAAAATACGGACAACCTTTTGAGGTAATTCAATTGTCGGATAGTTCTGTGTATGATGAAGTATTCGTTGGTTTATATATTTGTTCACATAATCCTAATGTATTAGAGAAAGCTATCTTTCGCAATGTTAGAATTATTGTTCCGGTGAAAAAGGATTTTATCCCATACAAAGATTATATCGGCAGCAATATAGAGGTACTGGATATTGAAACCGGATACAGGAAAATACTCTTTAGTTCTTCGGATGCACTGGAAGCCCCTAATTGGACTATAGATGGTAATTCATTGATATATAATTCAAAAGGATTGCTTTATTCTTTTAATATTGAGAATAAAACTGCATCTCTTATCAATACAGGATTTGCAAATAAAAACAACAATGATCATGTTATTTCCTTTGATGGAAAATTTTTAGGAATTAGTCATCATAGCCAGGAAGATGAAAATCAATCCATTATTTATACTGTTCCTGTTAAAGGTGCGAATAGACCCAAAAAAATTACTATATTATGCCCTTCTTATCTTCATGGTTGGTCGCCTGATGGACTATATATGGTTTACACTGCATCCAGGAATAACCAGTACGACATTTATAAAATATCGTTAGATACAAAGAAAGAGTTTCAACTTACTAATAATAAGGGACTGGATGATGGTCCGGAATATTCACCTGATGGGAAATATATATATTTTAATTCGAATCGAACAGGTATAATGAAAATATGGCGAATGAAATTCAATGGCGAAGAACAGGAACAAATTACTTATGATGAGTATAATGATTGGTTCCCTCATATATCTCCTGATGGTAAATGGATTATATTTTTGTCCTATTCAAAAGATATTAATTCAGGCGATCACCCATATTATAAACATGTTTATTTACGTTTGATGCAAGTGGGTACTCATAAACCCAGAATTATAGGGTATGTTTACGGCGGCCAAGGAACAATAAATGTCCCCAGTTGGTCTCCGGATAGTAAAAAAGTAGCTTTTATCAGTAACTCCAATGGTATAAATTAGGCTTTAGTCTGTAAAATCGTTAATTAGTCTTTGCAAGAAAACGCCAAATACTGCGTTATTCTTGCCTTGAAAATAGTCATTTACAATCAGTAAACTCCTCATTTTCAATGCTTCGAAAGCCTTGTCTTTGACGTTTTCTTATCAAAGACTTTAAAAAATAGGAGTTTTCTGGCAGGCTAATTACCATGTTACATGTGGCAGTAAAAAATCGTAAAGAAAGTAATTCACAATCCAGTAATTTCTCGGAGATAAAAATACCCACAGTAAATTACGGGACTTCAACAAATGCCCATTGGCGGTGGAAATCACCGGAAGTACCATAATCCCATAATCCGATATTAGCGCCGATGTAATTACTCGCACCTTCCACATCAAAAGCTTTTCCTGTTTTTACCGAATTTATTTTAACATATCCTCTCTCTGTTTGTTTAATTGTAAATACTTGTCCATCAAGACTACTAGTCTTGTCATTTAAGGCTAAATGATAAGTGTTATTGTCGGTAATAAACTTTCCTGTGGCTTTATTTGATATTACGTATCCACCTGTAACCTTCTCTAGCTTCCATTGTTGGTTCGAATCAAGGTAGCCAGAATCAAATTTTGTTTGAATAATCCTTGAATTGTATCCTGTAGATAATACATGCCCACTATTGCGACTAACAATAACATAAGATGTTTCCTTAGGTGCTTGATATGTATATTTGCGAGGACTTGGATTATCATTAAAACAAATATTGTCCAGGTAAAGTATACTTCCGGTATTCGTTGATCCGTAAGGTGATAATTTCAAATTATACACAATTCTCCCTGCCATAGAACCCAAATCAAAAACAAGATCGATCCATTGATCATTGGAGTATGTTTTGTCCTCCGAGATCGATTCTACATTCAAATTTACCCTTGTTACAGACGATTTGATCATTACATGCAGATACTGCGTATTATTGCTTAGGTGAAGAGGGGATGTTAGTGAAATAACCAGTGTGTCTTCGGTCACATTTTCGTTTGTAACGGAAGGAAAAATATACTCCAAAATGTTTTTCGATATGTTTAACCCGACAAATTCTGTATTTGAAATAATTGCAGTGAATGAAGCTCTACCTGAGGTATTTTGTAATGTGTATTTTGGAATTCCTTGCAAAGATTCAAAATCAAAATTAGGAGAAATATCGGTAACTTCTCTTCCTGTTGAGTCTCCATTAATACATATATTGTCAATAAAGATTGTTGTATTATTATTAGCTGATTGAAAGGTCAGTGCTTCCAATTCCCGATTTAAACCAAGATCAATAACCTGATCTTTCCATTCATTCCCTGCATTTAATAGAATAACATCATGGGTTTTGGTAGCTTTTATGTTTTCTTTATTTTTGTTTGTCGAATAAGTCATTACATGTAAATATTGCGTTTCAGGTAATGTCAGAAAAATATCCTCAAGATGGACAACCATTTGATTATTTTCACCAAATGTTGCAACGAGTGCCCTTTTACTATTATTTAATCCTAAATTTTTCGGGTTGTTTTTTACCTGCACCTCGACACCATCAAATACTGAAATAGGGTCATCTTCAAAAGTTATCCCCTTAACCAGGCTGAATTTATCATAATTCATAATCCTAACAGGCAAAATAAATGTAGTAATAGTTTGATCAGGGGCTTTGTATTGAATTCCTTTCTGTAGCACATTTAAATTCGAAATACTGGAGCAGTTTTCTGTTAGGCTTGTCCTGTAAGCATTAGCCAAATCCTCTGTTTTGTAAAAACCCGAAAGATCAAAATCAAATGTTCTTTCTTGTCCTGAATTATTAATCACAACTACAACCAATTCAGTTTCTTCAGGATTAACCCACATTGCAGGGGTAATTTCATAACTGATTGATTTTAAGATGAGTCATT
>CAZWGG010000519.1:0-4365 GCA_964633305.1 uncultured Bacteroidales bacterium | reverse complement strand
TAGCGGTGTTGTGATCGACTTCCAGAACATGAATAAAAAAATAACAGCTGAAAAATATGTTCCGGTCATAGGAGATCTCATCACATCGCGCTGGGCATACGAAGGTTTAATGGTCACACAGTTTAAAGATAACAAGTTTGAAAAGCAGTTTTTTGAATTTGATATGATAATTAGCAATACTACATATCTAAAATCATATATTATTCCTGTACTAAAAGATATTAGCGGGCAATGTCTCCTTAATTTGGAACAGAAAAAAAACTATGATGAAACAACCGGGAATCTACTTATTCTAAAAAATGAGCTAAAAAAAATAGAAGAGGAAACAGGAATAGCTGTCGGTAGTATATATCATAATCTCAACCTCGAACGGTTTTCAAAAACAGTGAATAACCAGCTAGTTCAATATCTGAAAAGAATAGAATCGTATTCACAGGCCAGGTACAAAGAAATCATTAAAAAAAGAGATGATGTATTTCGCCGTCTAAAAACAAAAAAAGGTACCATTGAAGATTTTGTTTCGTATAAACAAAAATTCTATAATAAAAGGGTTGCATCGCTGGTACAAAATGAGAAAGAACTTCTTGAATACCAAATAACTAATAACGAAATAGTAAGAATTAAAGACCCTATTTTCAGGTATCCGGATTCAAAATTTGGAAGAGCTCATTATTATGCCCCTGCAAAAAGGATAGATTTGTTTTTAATTGATACCTATTGGTTTAATATTCTGAGGATTTGGTTTTCTATAGGATTTTTATATACCGTTCTTTACTTCAATTTGTTGAGCAAACTCATAATATATGTAGAAAACTTCAGGCTTAGACAGCTTAACCGCAGAAGATTTTTAAGATTGCTGAAATAACAAGAGGCCAGAAGTAAATAATATTTCTTTGAATCTTATACTGTTTCTGAAAAAGTGAATTTCCGGTCAAATACAATATAACTTTAGTTGTTGAATTTTTATTTTAAATTTGTATAAAAACTTATGAAAAAAGTTAGAATATTATCACTTGACGGAGGAGGAATAAGAGGTATTATTCCTGCAACAGTCCTTGAATACATAGAAAAAAGGCTTATAGAAATAACAAAGAATCCAAATGCCAGGATAGCGGATATTTTTGATATAATAGTTGGTACCAGTACAGGGGGAATTCTTACCTGTTTTTATCTTACCCCCAATCCCATAAATAGTGAAAACAGCCCAATATCAAAATATACGGCCTCACAAGCATTAGAGTTTTATTCGGAAAAAGGGTTCAGCATTTTTAATGCATCTAAACGAAAAAGTTGGCTGGGACTAAGGCAACTTATTAGTGCCGATGAATATCGGCCCACAAAATTAGAAGATATTTTCAGGGAAGAATTTGGAGAGCTGAAGATGAGTGAATTGCTAAAGCCCTGTATAGTAACAACGTATGATCTGTTTATGAAGTCATCTTTTTTCTTCAGCAGTAAAGAACCAAAAGAGAAAAAACGGGAATTTTATGTTAGAGATGTAGTTCGTTCCACTTCAGCAGCACCAACCTATTTTCCGCCTGCAACAATAAAGAATTTAATAACCGGTCAACAAATGGTAAACATAGATGGCGGAGTCTATGCAAATAACCCTACGATGTGCGCTTATGCCGAATGCAGAAATTCTGTTTTCCCCCAGGCCAAACATCCTTCGGCAAAACAAATGTTAATCTTGTCAATTGGAACAGGCGGAGGCCAGTTTAAATTACCTGATGTAAAAAAAAGTGACAGTTGGGGGGTGATTAACTGGGCAAAATCAATACCGGACATTATGATGGATGGAAGCATTGATGCAGTTGATTACCAGATGAAAAGACTATTCGGAACATTAGAAAAGGAGCATCAGCTTAACTATAAAAGGATTGATGTCCCCCTTAATAAAAGAAATTATTCCCGGGACATGGCCGATGCATCAAAAAAGAATATTGAAGCATTAAAAATTGCGGGAAAAGAGGCATTGAATGCAACAATGGAAGAAAGTGATAAAGAATATGGGATAGATAAATTTATTGACCTTCTTATTGAAAATGCCCCGTAGCAGGCTTGAAATAATTACTTTTTTTTAAAAGCCATTGCATATTCTTTAGGTACTATGGGAGAGTAAAAAGTTCAGGCCAAAAAATTGATTCTGTAATAAAAAATAACTTTCAGCACTAAAAAACGTACAACTGAAAAAATCTTTTTAAATTACAAATTCTAACGTTGATAAATTGTATATTACAGAAAGTACAAGTTAATTATAACAATTATGAATGATCAGGTTTTGGATAATGATTTACAATTAAGTAATTCAAGAATCGAAGTACGTTGGGCAGGTTTTTGGATACGTGTTGGGGCATCATTAATAGATTTTATTGTCTATATACCGGCAATAGCATTTAATATGTATAATATTTATTCATTAAAAAGTCTTCCGTTACAATTGCTTATAACTTTAATTCTAATTGTTTATAAACCTTTATTAGAATTTAGATATGGAGCAACTGTAGGCAAAATGGCTGTTGGAATTAAAGTTGTTAATAACAATTATAGCAGTATTAGTATTACCCAGGCTATTACCAGGTATATTCCCTGGTTAATTGGACAGGTAATATCGATTTACGGAACAATTCTGCTATTTCAGAACCCGGATTTTTTAAGTACCACCAACTGGATTGAAGTTGGAACCATACAAAATGAAATTATTCCGAGAGGAGTGAATTATATTGGATCGGTCATTCTTCTTGTTTCTTGTATTTTTATTGCTTTTACAGACAATAAGCAAGGACTGCATGATATGCTAGCCGGTACATATTGTATTTATAAATAGCTGGCAAAACTCGCATTCATTTTATTTGTCTTCAAGTATCCCCATTTGTTGCATCAACAATAACGCGTTCATTTTTTGAGTTACCCCTTCATATAATTTGTAATCAAAGAATATTTCAGCATCGTTAATTTCAATTTCAAAACACATATTTCGTAAATTGTTTGGATATTTTTTCTCCATACTTGTCAAATCCAGGTCATGCGTGGCAATCAATCCTGTTCCCTCTAACTTTATTATTTGGTCAAGTACTGCTTTTGATCCTTTCTGCTTATCGGTTGAATTGGTGCCTTTAAGTATTTCATCGAGCACGATGAATAATTTTTTGCCTTGCCTAAGCCATTCAATAAGTTCTTTGAGCCGTTTAAGTTCTGCATAAAAATAAGATTCATGTTTTTGCAACGAATCGCTTGTTCTCATGCTGGTGAAAATATCCATTGGTTTGAATTTTGCAAGTTTTGCACATACAGGAACCCCGGCCATTGACAATACCAAATTCACTGAAATGGTCCGAAGAAAAGTACTTTTGCCAGCCATATTGGCACCGGTTATAATAACAAATTCTCCTTCGCGGGCTATTTCAATATCGTTGTTTACTCGTTCTTTTAAGGGGATTAACGGGTGACCGGCCTGTTTAAAACGAATTACCACATCGGTTACCGGTTCGGGGTATGAAAATTCAGGATTGTTGTATGCATAATTTGCCAGGCTGCAAAGTGCATCAAATTCTCCAAGCGCATCAAACCAACAAGAAATTTTGCTTCCGTGTTTTATCTTCCATTTTTCCAGTCTTAGTATACATTGAATATCCCAAAAGAAAAATCCATTAAGTAAAACGCCTACCAGTAGATTCAACCGGTTATCAAAAGCAGATATAATGCCTGACAATTTCAGGATAGTTTGAAAAGCTGTCTCATTGCCTGTTTTTAGTTTCGACTGCAAAGAAACCACGATATCTGATACAAATTTTTCATTTTCAATATAACCAAGCAATGTACCATACTTTTTAAGCAACTCAAGCTTTTTGCCAATAACTGCATGAATGCGGTTATTTGTTCTCAAATGGATGCCAATAATGAATAATTGAATAAAAAATAACACAATCAAATAACTAAAAAAGCTAGGGTTTAGAATAACCAGTCCAATCGTAAATAAAGATAGTGATGGGAATACATAAGATAAAATTCTATATACCGGTTTTTTTATGTATTTATAAGGTTCATTCAACCAACTCGTTAATTCATTGATATCGTTAATGGTTTCAGCATTTATCTTTCCGCTTGCGTAAAAATTATGCCGGTAATCAATTTTTGTTGTTAATTCACGAATGGCTTGCTGCTTCTTTATAATACACCGGCTATCCAAAGAAGTTTCTGTAAGCCATCTTGCTAAAGCTTTTTTGCCCGATAGTGTTGTGGTACGGTTAATAAACTGGAAAATCGAGCCAGGGCCGAAAATATCCAGGTCAAAAGAATAATGATGATTATGATCGGTATACTCACGACCATCATCGAAAAAGTCAATCTTATATTCAAGCGCAG
>CAZWGG010000518.1:0-4380 GCA_964633305.1 uncultured Bacteroidales bacterium | reverse complement strand
CCAAATAATTATACCATCTGTAACCAGGGCCATCGGTGGATGTATCATTAGTCCATTATTGACATATCCGACTTTTTCCAGTCCGATTTTTTCTATCACGGGGAAACCCCATATAGTTCCTGAACCTAAAAGCTCTCTAAAAAAAGCAACAATAACAAGAATAATTCCATATCCGGCCGCATTACCTAGTCCATCAAGAAATGACGGCCAGGGTTTATTTCCCATGGCAAAGGCTTCTAACCTGCCCATGAGTATACAATTCGTAATAATAAGGCCTACAAATACAGATAGCTGTTTACTTACATCATAGGCAAATGCCTGTAAAATCTCATCAACCAAAATAACCATAGTCGCAATCACTGTTAGCTGTACAATAATTCTTATACGTGGAGGTATATAATTACGCAAAAGTGAAATTACAACGTTAGATACTGCAAGAACCGCCATTACCGAAATGGCCATTACAATAGACGGCTCTAATTTCACTGTTACAGCAAGTGCAGAACAAATTCCTAAAACCTGAACAGTAATAGGGTTACTTTTATTTAACGGTTCCCTAAGTAATTTTAGATTTTTACTCGAAAACAATGGTTCCCTGTCACTCATAATTTAATTTGTTTGATTCTTAATAAAAGTATTATAGGCTGATAGCCAGTCAAAAAGCATTTTCTCTACTCCTTTACTTGTGATGGTACCTCCTGATATGGCATCCACACCGTGGGGGTTACCTTCTGAGGTCTCTCCTTTCATAACCTTTATAGAAACAAAATTTCCCTTTGTATCAAATAGCATTTTTTCTTTAAATTGATCTTGAAAGGCCTGTGTCTTTATTTCAGCCCCTAAACCGGGAGTTTCGGCCTTGTGGTCGAAATATGCTCCATAAACCGTATTAAAATCGTTCTTTAAGGAAATATATCCCCAAATGGGTCCCCATAATCCTTTTCCTCGTAAAGCAAAAACATAATATTTCTGTGTGTCCTTTTTGCAAATATAAACGGGTAAATTAATTTCTTCTCTGATATTTGAAATTTCATTATTAATTGCACGAGTATCAATTTTTTTCGATTTTATAAACCCTTCCATGAACTTTTTAAAAGGGCTTTTTTTCGGTTCGGTAAGTTTTGACTTTAATGAATTAATTGTATTTATTTTTGTTGTTTCTTTTTTTAAGTCAACACCAAAAGATTCTTTGTTCTTTTGTTTTTTCCCCAGTATATTAATTACATAACTATCAATAATATATTTACTAAAAAGTACTTCTGCATTTTGAGCTGTGGATTGAATATTCACGGCAGCCAAAATATTTTTCATTTGTTCAACTTCCTCGTTTTTTTCCTGCCGTGGCTTTAATTGCATAGAAACAAAAGAAAGCAGGACTGCTACAATAATGACCATTGCAGAAGAAAAGATAAAAATATATGTGTTGCTGTATTGTTTCATCTTATTACAATTTTAAACGTTTTTTACCTTAATTCTTTTTAAACGTTTTTTGATATTGGCTTCAACAACATAATGATCAATTAGTGGAGCAAATACATTCATTAAAAGTATGGCCAACATTACCCCTTCGGGGTATGCAGGATTGAGTACCCGTATTAATATTGCAAGAAATCCTGCTAAAAATCCGTATATTAATTTCCCATTGTTTGTTTGTGATCCCGATACAGGATCGGTAACCATAAAAACCCCGCCAAAAGCAAATCCTCCAAACAACAAATGCTGCCAGGCAGGTATTTCCATGAATGGATTTACAGCGAATATGTTTAGTATTAATCCCATTACAAGCCCGCCCGTAAAAAAAGAGAACATGATCCGCCAACTTCCAATTCCTGTATATAGTAAGATTATGGCACCGATTAATATGGCAAGTGTTGATGTTTCTCCAATTGACCCGGGAATAGTACCCATAAAGGCATCGTAAGCAGATGGAATTTTATTCACATAGGCATGTATCTGATCCTGAAGACTGGAAATAAGGGTTGTGTCGCCTAAACTAACAGCGCTATTAAGTTGATTATTTAAATTTACTGTTGCAGCAGCATTAGCTAAAGGGGTAGCTCCTGAAAATCCATTAATAATATCTTTTCCTTTTATTAATCCCGAAATCCAAACTTTATCCCCCGACATAAATGAAGGATACGCGAAAAAAAGAAATGCCCTGGCAGTCAAAGCAGGATTTAAAATGTTCATACCCGAACCTCCAAATACTTCTTTTCCAATGATGACTGCAAATGCAGTGGCAACAGCGACCATCCAAAGCGGGATATCAACCGGCACTATTAATGGTATTAACATACCGGTAACCAGGAAACCTTCATTTACTTCGTGTCCACGTATTTGTGCAAAAACAAATTCAATTGATAGTCCTGTAACATAGGATACTACTATTATTGGAAATACCCGGAGAAATCCATAATAAAACATTTCCCAGAATGTTTTCGATTCACCGGTTGCAAGATAATGCTGAAAACCGGTATTCCACATACCGAATAATAAGGCAGGTACCATAGCAAGAACAACAAGGGCCATTGTTCTTTTCATGTCTATTGCATCACGAATGTGAGCGCCAGACATAGTTACCTTGTTAGGTGTAAATAAAAATGTTTCAAAAGCATCGAATGTAGAATGAAGCTTTTCAAATTTTCCTCCTTTTTGAAAATTAGGCTTTATGCGGTCAATAAAGTTACGTAATGCTTTCATCAATTTTTTGGTTTATCACGAATCAATTAGCTCATTTCTTTAATCATTAAATCTAATCCTTTCCTTACAATTGCCTGAACATCAGTCTTTGATGTGCAAGTAAATTCGCATAACGCGAAATCTTCAGGTGATACCTCATAAATTCCCAGTTTTTCCATGAGATCAATATCTTCGATCAGGATTGATTTTATAAGCTGAACAGGGAAAATATTCATTGGAAATACTTTTTCGTATTGTCCGGTCATTACAAAAGCCCTTTTCCCTCCATTCAAATTGGTATCTATCCTGTATTCATTCCCAAAAGCAAGCCATGACCAAAAAGTTCTTGAAAAACTATATTTCTTAAACCCGACAGAAGCCCATCCTAAGAATTTATGATGAAACCCTTCTGGTATGACTGTAACTTGGGCATCGTAATATCCTACAAAGCCATCGGCTGCTATTTTTGTACCGGTAAGTACATTTCCACTTATGTACCTGTGGCATCCTTCAGTAACATTACCATCAACAATGTCTTTTATCGATCTTCCGCCAATAATCTTATAATACCTTGGCTTAAGAATCTCCGAACCTGTAAGGGCTATAATCTTTGAAGCATCATAAATACCATGCATAAACAAACGTCCAATAGTAATTACATCCTGAGGATTAATAACCCAAACAACTTCGCCCTTGTTAACCGGGTCAATATGATGTATTTGAATACCTGCATTGCCTGATGGGTGAGGCCCAAGAAATTTATTTATTGTTACTTTTTTAGCATGAGTAAAAACCGGTGAAGCAGGATATTCCGAATTAATATTCAGGTGAATTTCCCCATTTGTTAATTGAGACAAAGCATCAATTCCCGTTTGAAATTCAATCCTAAAATCTTTTACAACAAAATCGTAATCCGGGGCAAGCGGCGCTTTATCAAAGGCCGATATAAATATTGATTTTGGTGAATCTCCGGGATTAGCAATTATATCATAAGGCCGCTGCTTTATTGTTGGCCATAAGCCACTTTTCAACAAATTCGCAATAATTTCTTTACGATCCATTCCAAGAGGATTGCCTGCAGTAAACTTTTCATATTCTATTTCTTTGCCAGTTTTTTTTATTATAACTTCAAGTATTCTTCTTCTCTCTCCCCTGTTAACGGCTTTTATAACCCCGTTTACAGGTGATGTGAAGAGAATTTCAGGACGATTTTTGTCAAAAAACAGGGGGGTGCCGGCCTTAACTTCTTGTCCTGGCTTAACAAGAAGCTTTGGTACTAAACCATGAAAATCAGTTGGTTTAACTCCGTAGTATTCAGACGGTTCAGTTCTGATGAATATTTTCTCTGCAGTTCCTTTAAGTTTTATGTCCCGGCCTTTTTTTATCTTAATAACTTCAGACATCCGATTAAAATTTGGAGCACAAAATTAGCTAATTTTGTTACTTATACAATTTATAATAAAGTAAATGCATTTTCGTATTTATTTATAGTACTAAAATAATATATTCTTTCGCTATGATAGATTTAAGATTCAAGGATTTGAAAAAATATACAAAACATACTGTTATTTTAATAACATTTATTTGTCCATTGTGTTTACTGAAAAGTCAGGCTCAAAAAATAATTTATGAAAATTTAACATATACACCCACTATTAAAACAGTCATGTTGCACAAGAAGGGATGGGAATTGTCATATCC
>CAZWGG010000517.1:0-4382 GCA_964633305.1 uncultured Bacteroidales bacterium | reverse complement strand
TTTTTGTGCAAAATTTAGTATTTCTTTACCTGTTGCATTCCCATAGTTAACAATAATAAGAGATTGCTTTTCATACGTGCCAACATCTCCTTTTCTTTTACCTTTTAGTCCACATTGTTCTATTAACCACGCTGCTGACAATTTTACCTGTTTGTCATTGACTCTCCAAAATGGCATTTTAGGGTAGTATTGTTCGATAGATTCGGCTGTTTCTTTTAACACTATCGGATTTTTAAAAAAACTACCTGCAGTTCCCAGTTCTTTTACATCGGGAAGTTTTTCTTTACGAATGTTAATAATAGCTTCTCGAATATTTTGTATGGTTATTTCGGGGAATTTGTTCAGTTCTTGTTCAATATTCCCGTAGTGGGTTATAAACTTGGGTTGTTTAGCAAGTCGTAATACGACCGATGTTATAATGTTTTTATTTTTTAGCTCATGTTTGAAAATACTGTTTCTATATGAAAACATACATTTATCATTTGGAAAAACTACCTTACTGCCGGTCTCGAAATCAATGGTTTCAACATACTCAATTACGTCCTTTACTTCTACACCATATGCTCCTATATTTTGAACCGGACAAGCGCCAATTGACCCCGGGATAAGTGATAAGTTTTCAATTCCCCCGTAATTGTTTTTTACACAACAATCTACAAAATCGTCCCAGTTTTCTCCTGCTCCTGCCTTAATATATACATGTTCTGGTGTTTCGTTAACTATTTCCATACCTTTGATAATTGGCCTGACAACAATTCCATCAAAGTCTTTCGTGAAAAGAATATTGCTCCCGTCACCTAAAATAAGGCGATTTTGGATTGTTGCATATTTTGATTGCAGAAAATCTTTAAATTGTTCAAAGTTGTTAATTATAGTAAAATATTTTGCCTTTGCTTCAACTCCGAAAGTATTGTAAACTTTCAAGGATACATTTTCTTTTAAATTTTCCATTTATATTGAAACTAAATACTTTTACAAAGTAAAAGCTGATTAAGTTGAAGATATACCGATAGACTTTGGGTTTATATTATTTCAACCGACCTCACCGTCGCGAAGCTATGGCGGAGCGCAGTCAAGCCATAGGCTGCTGAGTTCAGCGAAGCTAAACCTATTGTTCCGGTATAATGTATTAAATAATCTGCAAATATAATTGGTTATTATAATAATGAATTTTTATTCGTAAAGAATTTATATTTTAGTAAATATTAAAAATACTATTATTTTGTGAAAATTTGTCTTTCAGTTACCAACGATGTAGTTACTGATCAACGCGTTTATAAAATTGCGCATTCTTTAACCAAGTTCACAACAGATATAACTGTTATTGGGAGAAAAAGGCGAAAAAGCTTTCCAATTGATAAAAAGGGAATTTACATAAAAAGATTTTTGCTTCTGTTCAATAAGGGGCCTTTATTTTATGTCGAATATAACATCAGGCTATTCTTTTTTCTGTTATGTAATAATTTCGATATTTTAGTTGCAAATGACCTTGATACTTTGCCGGCCAATTATCTTGCTGCACGGTGTAAAAAAGTTAAGCTGGTGTATGATAGTCATGAATATTTCACCGAAGTCCCGGAACTTGTTCAAAGAAGTTTTATTAGAAAAACATGGGAAAGGATTGAGAAATGGATTTTACCGAACATAAATTATAGTTACACTGTTTGCAATTCTATTGCTGGAATTTATAATAAAAAGTATGGGATAAACATGCAAACTATCAGAAATTTTCCGTATTGTTTTGATTACTCAGAAAAAGATTTGAAAATAAACCATAGCCAAGAAAAAATGATTTTATACCAGGGCTCGGTTAATAAAGGACGTGGACTTGAGCTTGTTATTCAATCAATTAAATACATTGAAAATGCAAAATTTCATATTGTTGGAGATGGAGATATTATTGAACAACTCAAACAGTTTGTTACAGAATATAAGCTAGAGAACAAAGTTGTGTTCGCTGGCAGGCTGCCAATAAATGAATTGTCTGAATATACAAAACGGGCCGATTTAGGTATTTCACTTGAAGAAAAGTTGGGATTAAATTATTACTACGCCTTACCAAATAAGCTATTTGACTATATAAAAGCTGGGGTTCCTGTTTTGGTTTCCGATTTTCCTGAGATGGGTTTGTTGGTTAAAAAATATGATATTGGTATAACAACATTATCAACTAATCCGAAAGAAATTGCTAAAATTATTAAGTTTATGGTTACTGATAGTCAAAGCATACAAAAATGGCAAAAAAACTTACAAAAAGCAGCATCAGAACTTTGCTGGGAAAAAGAAGAAATAAAACTATTGAATCTTTACGAACAAATTATTTCACCCTTATAGGGATCATTTTCCTAAATGACACGAACAAAAATCTGTATAAGATTAATGCCAAAGGAATCGAAATAACAAGCCAGACAACTGTTCCCGTAAGAAAAGCCAACCAAAAATGATGAAGTGTGCCCCATAAATCGGTTTTTATCATAGTTAAAAACTGACTGAACGATCCTGGTAAATTAGAATTGTTAAAGAGCCAATCTCCAATCTTTAAAAATGGAAGGAATAATATAATTTGTATAGGATGAACTATATAATGGGCAAAATGGGTAGCTGTGATATTTAATCTGAACCCAAATGCAACTAAAGTTATTAAAATTGTTGTTAGTCCATACAAAGGAATTAAACCTAGGGTTATTCCCAATGCTAATGATAATGCTAACTTGTGGGGAGATATACCTTTTCGCAAAAATAATAATATCCTTCTGAAAACTTTCTTTCGCAATGCCATTTATTCGTTACCTTTCACTATTTAACGTATTTGATCCGGTCTAATTAAATATTACTACGCAAACTTAAAAATAATGTTTGAAAATATCTCAACTTTTTTTAGATTACTAACATTTTTTTTTTGCTAATCAATTCATTTCGTTATTTTCTGTGGATGATATCCTTTCTCCTAAACATTTATTGCATTCAACACATTGAAAAGAATCATTATAACTTTTTCGTGTTAATGGTTCAAGAAATTTATCTATAGATTGTTTAGAGACAATATCAATACTTCCATTGCAAACCGGGCATCGTGTAAAAGGTTTGATTTGTCTTTTAAGATCAAATATTTCGATAATTTCAAGCAACTGGTCATTAGGGTTCTGGTTTCTAACAAAATAACCACGGGTAACACTCCTGTCTTTTAAAGTATCCTTATCCCTTGTAAGAATTATTCGTTTTTCGTCTATTAGGAATTGATTAGTTTCTTTGTCTATATGATCATCTCTGTAATAACAATCAAAACCTAATATCCTTAGTTTCTTGGCAAGTTTACCCAAATGCGTATCAATTAAAAACTTTAATCCTCTAAGACCTTTCTCGCGTATTGGAGAAACAGAGGAAATATCAAATGATTCAAAGACTGGATAAACAGAAATAAAATCACCATTTCTCAATTTATAATTTAAATCTATTGGCTTACGTTTTATTAAAATCAAATCGATTTCCGTATGAGGAACTCCTAACGACTTAATTGTCTCTTTAATTGATGGATTTCCATTTAAGGAAAGGATAAAAGCTTTTTTCCTAAATGATTTTGCCAGAAAATCATTTAGTTCGCCGTAAAATCTGAATGTTACATTAATCTGCATTTAATAATTGTAATGGTTATAGTTGGTATAAAATAAGAGTAGAACAAGTATGTAATAAAAATGTTTATTGTATCTGCATAATTAGTTGTATCGGAATTTATTCGTTACAGATAAAAGTTACTTTACAACTCTGTTTATGATTAATATCATAGGCAGGTCAAAAATCCTCTCATTCTATTTACTTTAGTATAATAATTTACTAAATTGAACATAAATTTTCAATAAATTCATCTATGAAAAATGTTGATATAAGACTCAATGATTTGGATAAGATATTTCCTGAAAATTTTACCCCGGAACAAATTGCCAAATCAAAAACTCTTTTTTTAAAAAGACTGGCTGAATTAGCCCATAAGTTTTATGGCGGAAAGATTCAAACCATTCCTAAAGCCCCTGTTTTAGGATTTAACTGGTTTAATGTATGGTATACACCCGGTGTATCAAAAATTTCAACCGAAATAAGAGACAATAATGATACTTCTTATGAATTTTCTAACAGGGGAAATTTAGTTGCTGTTGTAAGTGATTCGACACGTGTGCTGGGTGATGGTAATTGTACTCCTTCCGGAGGTTTAGGAGTAATGGAAGGAAAAGCATTTTTGATGAAATACCTGGGAGGAGTTGATGCAATAGCATTATGTATTGATAGCAGGAATGAAAAGGGAGAAAACGATCCTGAAAAAATAATCGAGTTTGTGAAGATGGTTCAGCATAGTTTTGGTGCAATTAACCTTGAAGATATTTCTCAAC